>DATHDV010000032.1:0-9532 GCA_035318845.1 Chitinophagaceae bacterium | reverse complement strand
TACGATTTATGGCTGTGATCTCGATCAGTTTGTTCAGGATCGGTCCTTCACCTGTTTCCATGTAATGTTTCATCCCCTTTTCGTGCCGGTCCCGGTATTCAGGAGGTATGATGGTCTCCGTAAGAGTTTTTCCAAGTATTTCATGTTGTTTCCATCCAAATATTTTTTCTGACTGAGGGTTCCATACAGTTATTTTCCCATAGATATCAATACATATAATTGCATCGAGAGAAGCGCTTATGATCCGTCTAGTTATATCCTCGCTTTTCATTAAGTCGAGTTCAGCTTTGCTTATCATAACATAACGTTCATCATCCTCTTTTACATTTTCCGATTTACGCTTGCGTTCAATACTGTACAATATCGTTTTGGTCAGTGTTTTTTCATCCAGCTCTCCTTTTATATGATAATCCTGGGCGCCAAGCGAAATAGCTTCTACAGCGATTTTCATATCTGTAAGACCGGATAATATAATTACCGGCATTTTGCCTGCAAATTGTTTTATAGTAATGAATGTGCCGATACCAGCACTATCAGGGAGGGTAAGGTCAAGGAGAATAATATCAAATTCTTCCTTTTGCAGGAGATCGGTGGCTTTCCCGAGAGTTTCGGTCACAGTAAGCAACCGGATCTTTATAACAGACGCATTTAACAGATCTGCTAATAAATTCTGGTCGCCGGGATTGTCCTCTACTATCAGAATACGTAACCCTTTATTTGATTCCGTCATTACGACGTGGTTTTTGGTAGTTGTGCAATGGTAAACCAGAACGACTCTATCGCTTCAACCACGTTTAAGAATTTTCCAAAATCAAGCGGTTTGGTAATAAAGCAATTAGCGGATTTCTCATAGCACGCTGCAATGTCCGATTCGGAAGAGGAGGTAGTTAACATAACAACCGGTATCTTCCTGAGCTTCTCATCCTTTTTTATAAAATCCAGCACTTCTATACCATTTAATTTGGGCATGTTTATATCCAGTAAGATCAAATTAGGCATCGTCCTGTCTGCATATTGTCCCTGCTTTTTTAAAAACTCAATGGCTTCTTCTCCATCCTTGACCACAGCTATACTGTTTTTCACTTTTATTTCTTTGAATGCTTCGAGGGTAAGGATGATGTCTCCTTCATTATCTTCAACCAATAAAATCTGTATCTCACTCATGGGTACTGTTTTGAACAAGCGAAAAAAATACAATAAAATCTGCTCTAAAGTTCATTATTGGCCAGATCTTCCTGTTATTAGTTATTACATACTTTGTGCCGTAAGTGTTTAACATTACAGCCAGGGTCATTTTTTGCCTTTTGGATAAGGCACAAAAGATACATAGAATGCTTCTATTTCATGCATTACTTTCGTGTATTTGTCAAAATCGATAGGCTTGGTAATATACCAGTTCACATGTTTATCATAGCACTCACTGATATCTTCATCGGTATCAGAACTGGTCAGCATTACTACCGGTATATTTTTAAGTGCCTCATCCCTTTTAATGATATCCAGCAACTGCTTACCATCCATTCCCGGCAGGTTAATATCCATTAAGATCAGCTGGGGTGTGGATACATCGGCAAAAGGTTCCTGCTTTTTCAGGAACCGGAGAGCTTCTTCCCCATCTCTTACCACGTCAATTTTATTGTCCAGCTTCATGTCTTTAAACGCCTCGGTAGTAAGTATAATGTCGCCTTCGTTGTCTTCTACCAGCAAAATATTTACTTCACTCATAACAATATGATTTTTATCCCAAAAAATATTACGATCGAACAGGAAGAGAAAAATAAAATATACTTCCACTTTCTCCTGCCGGTTCTACCCAAATTTCACCACCATGCAATTGTGTAATTTTTTTACAGAGCGCCAGCCCGATCCCTGTGCCGTCATATCCTGCTTCATCATTATACAGCCGCCTGAAAATGATAAATATCTTTTCAGCAAAAGCCGGATCAATGCCTATTCCGTTATCTTTTATTCCTATCACCCAAAAGCCATTCTCTTTCTTCAAAGTTATATTAATTTCAGGCACCGCCCTGCTTCGGAATTTCAAAGCATTTTCCAGGAGATGCTGAAATAATTGTGCCATCTGCTTCTTATTGGCCTTCACGGCCGGCAAATGATCGCTTATGATCACCGCTCCTGTTTCTTCGATAAGGGATTGATATTTTTCTTTCGTTTCCTGCATGATCACATCCAGGTCCACTTCGGCAAATTCACCGGTATCAGGATTCAGCCGGGAATATTCCAGCAGGTCTGCAACCAGGCTTCTCATTTTACAGGCTCCTTTTACTGCATAATCAATATATTGTTTGGCTGATCCATCAAGTTTATCAGCATGTTTTTTTCCAAGCAAATCGAGAAAGCCCGTCACCAGCCGCAATGATGCCTGCAGATCGTGTGAAACGATGTAAGTAAACTGGTTCGTTTCTTTTGTCAGCTCTTCAAGTTTATTATTCAAACTTTCAACCTCCATATTCTTCTTCTCCAGGTCTTCCCGGAGCTTTGCCAGTTCGCTATTTATTTGTATGACTTCTTCCATCGGACAGTTACTTATTATTTATTTCAGTGTTATGAGATTCATTACGTTTTACTAATGGTAAAATGAAAAGCTGTGCCCTTACCCAATTCAGATACCATCCATATTTTCCCACCATGCGTTTCCACTATTTTCTTACAGGTTACCAGGCCCAAACCTGTTCCGGGATATTCTTCTCTCCGGTGCAGCCGCTTGAATGCCTGGAATAATTTGGGTTGGTCTTTTTCCGCAATGCCAATTCCATTATCCTGTAGAACAAATTCCCAGCAATCTGGTAATTCTTTTACGGTTATTGTGATCTCAGGCGCCTTGTCTTTTTTTCTGAATTTAATACCATTACTTACCAGGTTAAGAAAGAGGCGGTATAATGCACTTTGGTTGGCTGTTATTATGGGTAAGGAGGATGGAACAGAAAGAGTGGTTTGAGTATCCTCTATTACTATACTTAGATCGTTATTCACCATGGCCATTACAAATTTAATGTCAACGGGTTCTTTTTTAGCTGCGGTATTAGCCGAACGGGAAAATTCGAGCAGGTCTTTTATCAATATGCTCATCCTGTCGGCGCCATCTTTGGCCCGGTATACATAAGACCTGCCTTGTTCATCCAGGATATCCTGGTATTTTTTATCCAGCAATCCTAAAAATCCGCTAACCATTCTTATAGGTTCCTGCAGATCATGGGCTGTAATATTGGCGAACTGATCAAGGTTCCGGTTAAGCTGTAATATTTCTTCCTCTGCTTTTTTTCGTTCTGTAATGTTTTCCAGTGTGCCTTCAAGATAATTCATAGCAGCTTTTTCATCGCAAACCAAACGAATATTTGCACTTACCCAAATGATCGCTTTATTTTTTGTAAACACCTGCAACTCGTATTTCTCTACATGACCGTCTGTTAAAATTATGGCTGACATTTTTTCCCGATCCGCAGGATTTGCATAAACCTGTGTACCGATATCCGTAACGGAACGGAGAAGATCGCCGGGAGAATCGTAACCAAATATCCTGGCCATGGAAGGATTGACCATGATGAATTTCCCGTCAATAGTGCTTTGATAAATTCCATCTGCTGTGTTATCGAAAATGGCCTGGAACTTTTTTTGTACCTGCACCAGTTCATTTTCTGCTTTCTTACGTTCAGTAATATCTTTCAGTGTCCCTTCAAAATATTTAATCGCTCCTTTTTCATTCCTGACGGTCCTGGTACTTTCGCTTACCCAAATGATGTCACCGTTTTTTCTTAAAAGGGATGCTTCAAAATTCTCTACATGATCGTGACAGGCAAGCAACTCCGACATTCTCTGCCGGTCAGCAGGATCAGCATAAAGTTGTTTGCCAATATCAGTTATAGAAGAAATGAATTCAACAGGAGAGTCGTAACCAAATATCCTGGCCATGGAGGGGTTGGACATTATGAATTTTCCATCAATAGTGCTTTGATAAATTCCATCCGCTGTATTGTCGAAAATGGCCTGGAATTTATTTTGCGCCTCTATCAACTCTTCATCATTCTTTTTTCTTTCAGTAATGTCTGTAAACATACCCAGAGCCCCAACATATTTTCCCTCGTCGTCAAAAATGGGGTTGGTTGATACAGATGTCCAAACAACGTTACCGCTCTTTGTTGTAAATTTAGAAATTTGAGTTTCAGTTATCCCGCTTTTTCTTCTCTCAATATCCTCCATTGCTTTTTTCTTTCCTTCATCATCCTTAAAATAATAATTTTGTTTTCCCATCATTTCTTTCCGGGAATATTCAAGCATTTCACACATTTTCTTGTTAACAAAAGTGGTATAGTTATTTTCATCAAGCACCCAGATCCCTTCCTGCGCTGTTTCAACGATCTGGCGGTACCTTTTTTCACTATTCATGATTTTCTGCTGGGCCCGGCCAAACATTCTTGTTCCCACAAGCATCACCAAAATAAAAATGAACAGCAATATAAGAAGGCCGGCTAAATTATGGTTACTCCGGCTATTTATCCATAACGTGTTTTCTTCTAATCGCCGGAGCAGATGATCTTTTAACAGGCCCAGCTTTAGATTAAGCAGTTCCCGGATATCCTTCTTTTCCTTTATCTCCATAAAGGCAATGGCCGCATCAAACCCTTTGGTTGTAAAAAGAAGAATCCCACTGTCAAGATTGGCGATCCTTAATATTAATAAAGAGTCAATATGAACAATAATATCCGTATCGGCGGCTGCAATATTATTTAATTTCAATTTGGCCACGTTACTATGGCTGTTCATCTTCATCCTATCAAAATTTTTCAGGTAGTTAGCATCATTGGTAAGCTGGAAACCCCGTTTATCCGATTCAATTTGCAGCAGGTTTGCCGTGAGAGAGTCTGCCTGGATCACATTGGCCTCGATCTTCAGGATTTCATTTTGCAGACGGAGCTGCTTCCTGAAGTTGAGGAATAATACAGCAAAGCTGCTTATTACAATAAGCAATGAAACATATAGAAACAGGTATTTCTGTTTTTTATAATTTTTCATATGCCTGGTTTTGCGCTTTGGGAATAGTAAAATAAAACGTACTGCCTTTTCCTTTTTCAGATACTACCCAGATAGTTCCCTGGTGCAGCTCCACGATCTTTTTGCAAATGGCCAGGCCAACACCTGTTCCTTCATAGGTCTCATTATCGTTATGCAATCGTTGAAAAAGGATAAATATTTTATCGGAATATTCCGGATCGATCCCAATGCCGTTATCAGTTACACTAAACCGGAATTCATCATCTTTTTCTTTACAGTCAATTTGTATGAGCGGTTTGAGGCCGTCCCGGTATTTTAAAGCATTCCCAACCAGGTTTTCAAAAAGCTGCAGCATCAAAGCCGTATTGGCATTGATCGTTGGCAATGTCGGGATAATTAATTCTGCCCCTGTATCTTTCAGTTCCCCGGAAAACACAAGGGATACATCCTGCAATACCATATTCATATCAGTTGGGGTAAACTCTTCCCTGTTGCTGCTGACTTTTGAAAACTCCAGCAGATCCAGTATCAGTTTCTTGATGCGGTTGGCCCCGCCCACAGCATAATCAATATATTCTGTCGCCTGTTCATCCAACTGTTTGGCATATTTCTTTTTCAGTAATTGCATAAAGCTGCTTACCAAACGTAGGGGTTCCTGCAGGTCATGTGTGGCCACATAAGCAAACCTTTCCAGTTCAGCATTCGAAGTAGCCAGTTCAAATGCTCTTATCTCAAGGCTTTGATATAACCAGGTTAGCTTTTCCTCCACAGCTTTGTGTTTTGTAATATCGCTGAAGCTGCAGACCACTTCCTTTATTTCGCCTTTATCATCCAGCAATGGTTCCGCATTCACTAATAACCATACCCGGTCCTTTGTAACAGGCCTGTACACTCCCATGATGACATTGGTAACAGATCTTTTTGTAGTGATCGCAGTTGGAACAGGATGTGCTGGTCCCTGAAACAATGAGCCATCTTCATGAATGACATTCCATTCAGGATGGAAAGAGGATCTTCCGTAAAGTTCATCTTCTGTCAATCCCAGCATATTCAATGCCGCCTTATTACTGAAAAGGATCTCTGATCGGGGTCCCTGTATCAAAACGCCTACCTGAAGGCTATTGATTATTTTATGGGTCCTTCCATCATTTTGTAAAAATGAGAATTTATTATCCACCTCATACTTCATATACAAATACGATATTGGGGAGAAGAAAGCTTATGGCCGGAGGAACTAAAACAATAATTAATTGTGGTGCAGTTCGTTTCACAGGGTCAACACGCCCAGATCATATACTGTCTCTTCCATTAAGAAATAATAAACACAGCTGTCCATTTGGTCAATTCAGCAGATCATAAACCATGCGAATTGATAAAATTGACCAGTGAAGCCGTGTTTTTCAGACCAAGTTTCTTGAGAATGTTATAGCGGTGCACTTCTACTGTTTTCAATGAGACCTCCAGTCGTAAGGCAATTTCTTTGGAAGACATGCCTTCCCTGATCAGGTGAACAATTTCAATTTCCCGGCGTGAAAGAACATTCATATCAGGTTGCCTGACTCCGTCATCTTCCAGTTCCTGGAGTGCAAGGATATCTTTTACTTCACCGCAAACATATTTCCTGCCATTGTTGACCTCCACAATAGCCTCGAACATTTCATCTTTGGATGAGTTTTTGGTAACATAACCCATCGCTCCCATCTGCAACATTCGTTTTGCATAAGCAGGCATCGAGTACATGGATATCCCGATAACTTTTGAAGCCGGTGAAAACTTCCGGATCTCCCGGGTAGCATCAAAGCCATTTAAGGGGGCCATATTTACATCCATCAAAACTATTTGGGGCTTCCTGGTCCTGGCCAGTTCAATGGCCTCATTCCCTCCGCTGGTTTCCCCGATGATCTGGAAGCGGGGGTCGTTGTTAAGAATGAAACACCACGAATCTCTGATCAGTTTGTGGTCGTCAACAAGGAGGATGGTGATCTTTTCCATAGGGATATTGGTTTTTTAAAATTAGGTAAGGTTTTTCCTGCTTAAACGATAAGCGATATTCTGTAATACTAACTTCAAAGTTCATTATTTATTTGGTTAATTACGTAGGGAAAAAAGTGTTTTATGTATATCTACTTATCAAAAAATACTTAGTTCATTTATTTTGATCCTTCCGTCCATACTATTTACAAAGTAACCTGGTACGCTGCTACCGGGAAGTAGAACGTTGAGTATATTCATAGTAATAAAAGCTGTAATGCTCATGTAGAGTTATATCTACGGCCTTAATGAGTTATCGGGAACCGGGCAATGATTAAAATAAAAAACCGGCAAGCAGACACTCTTTATTGAGTACCCGTTTGCCGGAGCAGGTGGAGGTGAGGAGAGTCCCTGCCTGCGTGACGCAGTCAGGCAGGGAACTCTATTGTGGAGGTGATCGGATTCGAACCGATGTCCAAACATATTCTTCAAAAGCTTTCTACATGTTTATTTTGTTTTATTGTGTCAGAAACCAACTGGGAACAAACAACCGATTGATTCCTTAGCTGAATGTTCTTAAGCAACCAGCACAGCCTTTGGTTGCAGCAGCTCGTATTGTTTTTTTGATTGGGCGGGGCAACGGGCTACAAGCCAGCCTTTCACCCGGCCATAATGACTACTTAATCACTGATTAAGCAGCCATGGCAAATTGAGTATTGCCATTTAAGGTTTTCGTATTCAGATTTAACTGCTAATTACGCAACGCAGCACATGCTTACACTTTCAAAGATCTATGCTGTCAATACCAGGCACCCCCGGTTAGGAAATAAGTAATGAGAAATAAAGAATAAAAAATTAGAAAGTACGTACATAACAAACTCCGGTTACTTGTTATTCATTATTGAAGATGCGGAGTGTTATACTTTCTTATTTCTCATTTCTTATTCCTTATTTCTTATTTATTTCAGTCTCAACCTATTTAAACATCCTGAATATATCCAACCCCAGGGCATAGGCCATCAATCCTAATAATAATACCATGCCAACTATCTGTGAATATTCCAGGAATTTATCGCTTGGTTTGCGGCCCGTGATCATTTCCGATAATGTAAATAATGCATGACCGCCATCCAAACCGGGAATAGGCAATACATTCATAAAGGCAAGTATGATACTGAATATTGCCGTAAGCGTCCAGAATATTTGCCAGTCCCATTCACCCGGGTAAATGCTCCCAATGCTGAAAACACTTCCGACGGATTCACTTGCCTTGGCCTTCCCGCTAAAAAGTTGCTTCAGACCTTTCATGTAATTGCTAAGTGTGCTCCAGCATTCGTTGAATCCGGCAGGTATGGCTTTTAAAAAACTATATTTTATTTTTTCCGTAACAAATCCGAGTTTTTTCAGATCCGTCTCGGGATACACTCCCAGTTTGCCATCCTTATCAAGATGGGCTGATTTCATCATGGTATCGCCGCCTCTTACAACAGTCATTGAAATATCAGCATCCTTCTTTTCCTTAACGAGGTTAAGATATTCATTATGATACAAAGCAGGAATGTTATCAACCGCAATGATCCTGTCGCCTTTTTGCAACCCGGCTTTTTCTCCCGTTGAACCTTTGGAGAATTTTGAAACAATAAAAGGAATTCTTATGGAAGCAAAATCACCTGCATCCCGGCTATTCAGTTTTCTGCGAAGCTTATCATCATAACTAAGATCAACAATACTGTCACCTCTTCTCACCGTGATAACATCTGGTCCTTCATTATAAACAATATCAGCCTTTAATCTCAGAATGTTTTTCACGTCCTTGCCACCTACTTTAAGAACAATATCGGCATCTCTTAATCCTGTTTTTTGGGCGAGGCTGTCAGCCGTTATCCCGTATTTAGCATTTACCGGCGGCAAATATTCTTTACCCCAAACCCATAATATGGCAATGAAAATAAGAATAGCTAAAATGATGTTGACAATAACACCCCCGAGCATAACGATGAGCCTTTGCCACGCCGGCTTGCTGCGAAACTCGTACGGTTGCGGCGGTTGTTTCATCGCCTCTTTATCCATGCTCTCATCGATCATTCCCGAGATCTTCACATAACCACCAAGAGGGATCCAGCCAATGCCATATTCTGTTTCTCCCTTCTTCTTTTTCCACAGTGAGAACCATGGATTAAAAAACAGGTAGAATTTCTCGACCCTGCACTTGAACCATTTTGCCGTGATATAATGACCAAACTCATGCAAGAGGATCAAAATAGAGAAAGACAGGATGAACTGTGCAGCCTTTACACCCACAATGCTCCAGTTAATAGCTAATAGATTATGCATAATATACCCCAATCCGCCACGGGCGGAGCTTTTAGCACAACCCCAAAAAGAATGAAAACTTCTCTTTGGGGTTATATGAACAGAAATAATTAATTTTTTGTGATATCGAACAATTTAAAAACTATTGAACCTAAGTTCCCCTTTCAGGCAACCGAGCCCTTGCGAAGGTTGCGAACTTCGTTCAGGGGGTTTATAGTTTGATTAAATCGGCAGCAAAGTT
>DATHDV010000031.1:0-24397 GCA_035318845.1 Chitinophagaceae bacterium | reverse complement strand
TATATGATGAAGATGATGCCGGCGCCGCCAATGGATAACATGACGCCAACCATGGATACTACGAAGCATAAATAAAACTAAAAACTATAATAAAAAACCGTCCCGGTACATCGGGGCGGTTTTTATTTTCAATTTAATTATTCACGTTCACAACATATACCGGGTCCTGGCGACAGGAGGTTTTTGCTGTGCATAAATTTGACAGGCTCAAACTCACGGTTGTGGTTTGCGCTTCGGCGATGATCTTGTCCCAACTTGGTGTTGTACCCTGGAACTTGCTCAGGTATTTTTCCATCGACGTGATTAGGTTGGATGTAAAATATCCTCCCACATCTGTATTGCCATAAGCATACTGCCCTTTCTTAGCCGCAGTGGCCAATATGGAACCTTTTGATTTCATAAAAAGATTGGAACAAAAAGCTTTGTCCCAACTGAGTAATGACTTGGCTGTGAGTGCAAAGCTTTTTCCTTCTGGCTTCAATGTGCCCAGGCTGGAATTACAGCAATCAGAAATGATCAGGTTCAGTCTTGCATTTTTTGCTTTTATCTTATCATATACATCTGCCACATTCAATGTCGCCACCGTGATATCTTCAAACCGGCTTTGTCGCAGGTCAAACTGCGGATATAACCTTGACGTTTGCTCTTCATTACTGTAACCATGACCGGAATAATAAAAAATGACAATATCATCCGGGCCGGGTTTTAAATTATTCAATGCAGTTTCCACACTGGCTTTGCCAAATTTGCTGCCGCTGATCTCAACATAATTCAGTGGAAGGTTTAAAAATGTTGAGACATCTTTTATCTCGCTGTAAATATTGTTTACATCTTTTTTTACACTGCTGCCGATCCGGGGATCTTCGGTATTAGCCACTAAAATAAAATGAATCTTTGCAGGCGTTGTGCTGGTAGTTGGGTTAGTATTGGAAGGCGTTGGATTATTACCGGGGGAAACATGTGGTTTTACAGCGGTAGGAATGGTATTTTGAGTTGGATTGAACAGGTTGGTATAAAAACTTTCCTTTTCTAAAAAGTATAGTTTGACATAAGCCTTGGTCAGATCTGTTGTGTTCATCACTTTCATTGCAAGTATCTTACCCTGTTCAAATGTGCCGTCCTGGTTCAGGGAAGTCACTCCCCAGGGTTTAAAATTTTTATCTTCTGCTCTTTTCTTAAACCATAATACATCGGGGTTATAAGCCTCATTTGTTTTATTGCCCGATGTGTTAATGATATACCTCGGGCTTTTCCCCTTGAACTGAAGTGTAAGATGCGGCAGCCCGTCTATCTTCGACCTGCCTTCCACTTCATCAAATTCCATATCCACCACATAAGTTTCGGTGTGGGTCTTATTGGAATATCTTACCCTCATAAAACCAGTGCCATTACCATACCTCACCAGCATAGCGGTATATTTCGGGAAGTCTGCCAGGTTTTTAAACTCATAGCTGATCTCATAAATGGTAAGGGAAAATCCCTGTATGCTGAAGAGAAGCGCAACAAACAACACAAAAAACTTTGTCCAGACTTTCATACGTTTTGGGTTTATCGGTAGAGTAAAAGATTCTTAAATTTAAAATATTTCTTTCAAACTTCGGAATGAAATTAATAACCCCGGTCAGTATCATACAAACCGGGGTGTAAATACTTTTCTTTGACCTGGTCAATTACAGAAATACGGGTCTCCGGGATTACCATTATTAGCAGGGTAGCAAAAATGAAGTTTCCTGCTGGTAACCCCCGTAATAAACACCTTTATATTATTTCCTTTTTTATATTCAGGAGCTTTTCCATTTAACCCGGAGCCGGGAGGTATATTATATATGAATATGGTTTCACTCTTAACAACCTTCTTGTCTTTTTTCATATAATCAACTCTTACTGTCACTTTATCCACCATAGCATTGGTGCCGTTGAAAACAGGGACATTAAAAGCATCTATTCCGTCACCCTTCGTATTATAGTCAAGTTTTCCAAATGTTATGTATTTCGGCCAGTTATTCCTGTACTCTTTCTCCTTTGCAGCAGCAGCCAGGGCGGCCTGTGCAGCCTGCAATTTTTTCTTTTCCTCTTCCGCTTTTTTCTGTGCTAATTTCTGTGCTTCTGCCTGCTTGGCCTTGATCTCAGCCGGAGTTGGTTTTGTTGCTGTTGGCTTTGTTGTTGTAACGGTTGCAGGTTGCGTGGCATTTGCTGTAGTCGTGGCCGGAGTTGTTGTTACGGGTTCCGTATTTGCCACAGTTATTGTTTCGGTCTTTGCAGTATCACCTGCTGAGGTCATTGTCGATGTTGCTTGTTCTGTCGTCGTTTGCTGCATAGTTGTAGTCCCGGTACTGTCAGTTGCGGAGGTCATCATAGTTGTCGTACTATTCGTGTTCCCTTTATTCTTTTCCATGTCCTGGTAAACAAGATACCCGACGCCGCCCAATACAACCAGGGCCAGCACATATGATAACCAGGCCGTACTCTTTTTTGCAGACCTGGCAGGAGTTGCCGGTGCAGTAACAGCTGCTGGTTTAGTAGTTGCAACAGGTTTTACTTCTGCAACCGGAACAGTTGCAGCATGAAATGGAGGAGGTGTATGAACAAAAATGGGTCTTAATTCTTCCAACTGTCCGGCAGTCGTCCAATCCGGCAGACCATCGTACCAAACGGGTGTTTCGGGAGAAATGTTTTTTCCTTTTAATTCCTCAATAGTGAATGGGCCCTGTTGTGAAGTGCCATCATTGAAATAATACTTTTTCATGTGTGTGTTTTAATGGTTTTGGAATAAATAAAATGGGCGGATATAGCAGGTTTAACCAGGGGCAGGAAAGAAATATAAAGCTAAAATCTTTGTGAATATATGCCAAATTATACCCTGATCTTGTTTATGGCAGTCTAATTTAGAACTGCTTCAGGCCTGTTTTGTTATTTGTGTTTCTGAAGTCCTATAGCTTAACTAAGCAGAAACACATAGAGTACCTGGATAATAGTACTGAAGCTTCAAAACCAGGTATGCCAAAAAGTTTTTTTCAGCGTTTAAATCTGCTCATAGTTGCTAAATTACATCGTTAACAATATTTAATTCGTAAGTCAATTTACAATTTACAATTAAAGATTGGGCCTGTGAAAGCAGGCTTTTTTTTTGTCATTAATAACTATGCCCCTGTTCGTGTCGCACAAACAGGGGCGAAAGAAGATCAAAAATATTTTGCTGCAAAAAAATATTGGGTTGTTATACTTCAGCTACTTGTCCCATCGCCGGAACAACACCCAATTGCTGCAACATCCCCAGGGTATCCCAAACATTATAACTCGCAACAATTTTGTTGTTCGCAATACGATGGATCCATATCCCCTGGACTTCTACAAACTTTCCGGTTGGTGGAATTCCCATCAATTCGTTTTTATGGGTACCACTACCTTTCCAGCGGGTGATAATTACATTATCGGCAGTAAAAGTCTCTATAACATGCCAATGAGCATCAGGGATCGCCGATTGATACATTGAAATAACCTGTTTAACACCTTCAGGTCCCGGCCCGGTAGGTGCCTGGGGATCGTTATAAACATGGTCTGAAGAAAACAACTCATCAGCAACATTCAGCTTGCGCTGGTTGCACATTTCGTCGAAAAAGCGGTTAACTAAAGTTTGGTTTTGACTGTTTGCCATAAAATTTTCCTTTTTTAGATGAATGATAAATTATTGAACATTCCCACATACGGGAAATAATGGAGTATGGTTTTTCGAAAGTAATTTAAAATTCCACGTCCTGAGTTAGTTTGATTTACGCATATACAGAATTCTCTTAGATAACCTGATAATGATACTCCTAGTTTAAAGGCAAATACTTTCAACTCTTCCCATATTTCGTTATTTTTAAATGTTCTGACAAAAGGTCAGAGAATTAAAATTTCAATATTGAATCATGTACAACGATCTTTTTATTACTAAGATTATAGAAAGAGATATCATAACAAAATTGAGACATGATATTGATTTAAAGAAACTGGATTCTTTAGAAGAAGGTGGATCAGGCTATGTATTGGATGCAAAGGGAAATATTACTGGTCTTAGTTTATTCCGGTTGGGATTATCCACTATTGGATTACTAAGCCAATTGGCTTCTTTAACCCATCTAGTTTTATCAAGAACCAAATTGCGGGACATTTCGTCCTTGTCGGTTCTTCAAGGGCTAGAATACTTGGATCTCTTAGGCAACCAAATCCAGGATATACGTCCTTTGGAGAAGCTCACCAATTTATCGACCCTGATTCTTTCCAGAAATAGAATAGAGCAAGTAGCTCCATTGAGCACTTTGAATAAGCTAGAGGTGCTAGATCTTTCCAGAAATCAAATAACTGATATCTCCCCGCTGGACAAACTAACGACTTTACAAAAGTTATTGTTAGACTTAAATAACATCGAAGATATATCGAGTTTGCAGCATCTTGTAAACTTGAACAATCTAAATCTTTCCAAAAATAATATCAAACACATCTGGCCGCTCGCTAATCTCAATGGTTTACACAAGTTGGATATCCATGATAATAAAATATCCGAATTGACTTCATTACAAAATTTGAAAAATCTTAGAAGATTACAATTGCAATCTAATCCGATTAAAACCTTGCCTTCCTGGATAACGGAGCTTCTACCTGGTCAAATCGTTTGGAGTCCGCCTAAATGGGAAGCTGACTGGATGGAAGACAATTTATATTTTTATGAAAATCCGATTGAGTTTCCTACTCGGGAAACAGTCAAAGAAGGAAAAGCAGCGATCCGCAACTGGTTTAGAGCCATTGCCAAGGGGGAAGTAGATAATGGATTTATCCGACTGATTTTAGCAGGAAACACTACTGCAGGTAAAACCTCTTTGGTTCAATTTATGACGACAAGACAATACAATCGAAAACAGGAAAATACACATGGGATACGCATAAGCTATTGGACACCTGAAAATACAATGTTAAAGGTAAATATTTGGGATTTCGGCGGACAGGATTATTATCATGGGACTCATCGCCTTTTCTTAGAAGATGAGGCAGTCTACTTACTTCTATGGAACAGCGGTACAAACACCAGCGCTTTTTTGGAAACTAATATACATATTTATGACAAACAAAATCATGCTAAAAATGAACGTGTAACACTCCAACATTTTCATTATATGTACTGGCTGCATGTTATCCGACAGTTTGGTAAAACAAGTCCAGTCATCTTAGTACAAACAAAATCCGATATAGAGAAATTTGAACAACCTGCGGCAAACTGTTTTAATAAGGTCGACGAAGAAACCAGTCAGCCGGAAGCCCGAACCTTTTATATTAGTATTGAAAAAGCCTGGGAATATTCTATAAACCAAAAATACCAATACAAAGACTATTGGAATGAATACGAGTTATTCATTTCTGCATTGATTCAGGTTTTAAAACGAACGATTAAGCCTGCTAAATTTCCAGCCAATTGGGATATTATACGCACTAATTTAATTGAAAGAGGAAAATCCAAGCATTATATTCCCTATAATGATTATGTTGCCCTATGCGAGGAAGTTGACCCCTCAATCGGAGAAGTAAGAGAAAATGATTTATCCGAATTGGATACTCTGACTTCATTCTTGACCAAGACCGGTATAATTGTTTACTATTCTAACAATATTCACCTGCAAGATTATGTTTTTTTGAGCCCAAGATATTTAACAGAAACAATTTACAAAGTTTTGAACTTGGATGTTAAAAAAAACAACGGTCATTTCATCTTGGATCATGTAATCCAGGTCCTGGGCGACCGTATGAATGCGGAAATTTTCGTTGAGTTGATGAAAGCGCCCCGATTTGAATTGGTATTTAATGAACCTGGCAAAACCGAGTCATATATTGCTCCGCAGTATTTGCCATATACATTACCCGATGTAGGAGTCGAGTACAAAATGCTAACAAACCCATTACGTTTTAACGCATTTACAATCCGCTGGCCAGATTTTATGCTTCCGGATATTATGATTCGGTTTCTTTCCCGTTATGGAGAATTTGCATTATACAAAATTTACTGGAGGTATGGTATACTATTTGACCAAAATGATGTTAAAATTTTTGTGAAGGCAAATCCTGACAAGAATTTGTTATCCGTTTACATTGACCCAGCCAACATCAACCATAATATCATTCCTTCTATCTTTTCCGCTTTGATTGACCTTGCTGGAGAGAATACTACATTAGAACTGTCTTTAGATGGAAAACTTTTTGTGCCTTTTAAAATTTGGAGTCAAAATACTTTGCGAGGAAAATGGAATTTTGTTTATGAAGATAAAGAGTACTCTACAAACTATTTCAGCTTCCTTAGTGGTATTAAGTTTTCCAATCGTATAGTTACTAACCAGGAATTGTCATGGCAGATGAAAAACGTCGAATTACTTTCTGAGAAGGAAAAACAACTAGCTAAGGATTTTGTTCTTGCTAAGGATGCAGACACACACGATAGCCTTAGAAATGATATTGAAGATCTTCATGAGAATATAAAGGAATTATCTGAAACATTTTCGACATATGCTGAAGTTCGTATGGATGCTGCAATCAATTCTTCACTTCTTAGGGAAGTTTATGAAAAATTGTCAACCACACATGATGAAGTCATTCGGCTAAAACAAATGATTTCATTCCAAAGTGATATTCTGCACCAACTAGGGATTCAATCAGTTCTATTTATAAGACTCATACATACATTCAACGAACAACAGACTGAAATGGTAAACCAATTGTTGATGAGTATCGAACAACAACAGATTGAAACGGAAGAAAGCAGCAATCGATTGGCAACAGATATAATCAATAGGATTCTTGAAAAATTACCCAATTTAGCCATTGAAAACAAAGAGGAAATTAGTGTGAAAATTAACGAGGAAATAACTACCACTGGAAAATTAAAATTAACCATCCCATTGGTGCCAGGTATCTTGAGTTATGAAAAGGATTTTTCAAAAAATTTAAAAATTAAATTTAAGAGCTGGAAAGATTTATGGGCCTATTTATTTAAGTAACCCAGCCCTGTAAAATTTCTAATATCATAAATTTTTTCTTTCATCCTCAGAAATATGTTTTACTTCTACAAGCCCAATAGCAAACAGAATCACGTAGCGTGGATCATAATAAAAGTTATAATCTATCCTGAGTTTGGGTAAAAATATTCACCTGTCGGCAAGATACAATCCTATCAAAACTTAAAATTCCAGGTCACCGCCGGAAGTATCGGGAACAAGGATACCTGTCTTGCTTCCACTTTCAGATCACCGGTTATCGGGCTGCCGGTCTGGTCAAAATAAATAAAATAAGGATTGAAACGGCAATACGCATTATAAATGCTAAAGACCCAGTAGCTGCTGAGTTTGCGTTTTTTCTTTGGCGTTGGAGTTAATGTTGCAGAGAGATCAAGCCGGTGATAGGCTTTCATACGATACTGGTTCAGCTTGCTGTATTCCTGCGTCAACACTCCACCGATGATGTAAAACCGTTCGGGCAAGGTAATAGCGTTACCTGTTCCATAAACAAACACAGCACCGAATTTCCATTTTTTATTTTTTTCATAATTAGCCACCACGGAAAGATCATGACGACGGTCGTACTTGGCAGGATATTTCTCACCTCCATTCAACGGTGCAAATTTTCTCCAGGTCCATGACAAAGTATAACCCACCCAGCCGGTAAATCTTCCTTTTGTTTTATTGATGAACAACTCAGCGCCATAGCTCCAGCCTTTACCAAATACAAATTCATTTTCCGGGTCATTAAGAGATGGTGTGTATCCTTCCTGGTATTCCACCTGGTTCTGCATGTCTTTATAATACAACTCCAGCGAAGTTTCATATTTATTATCCAGGAAATTTTTAAATATACCCGCTGCGTAGAGCCAGCTTATCTGCGGCCTTACGATATAGGTGCTGGGCACCCACAGGTCCGTTGGTAATGTATTGCCGGAATTACTTACCAGGTGAATGTATTGCAGGTTTCTTGTTACAGCTGCTTTTATAGAAGTTTCATCATTGATAGCATAACGGATGGTGATGCGTGGTTCCAGTCCATCATAAGTTTTTACAGGCTCAAAACTCTTATACGAAGTGCTGTCTAATTTATTACCATCAGCATCACGGATAAATTTTTTATAAGGACCTATTTGTGTAAAGCTGCTCCAGCGAAGACCATAATTTATTTTCCACTTCTCCCCGATCTCCCAGTCATCCTGTACATACAGAGCCGTTTCAGCGGCATACTTTGTTTCTTCATTGTTGGGTTTAAAGATGATCGAATCCTGTCTCCCTGAAACCACGTTGGGGATGAACTTATGATAGGTCAATAATCCGCCGAATTTCAGTTTATGGTTTGGCAGCGGATAATAATCAAAATCTGTTTTTAAACTCCCATCACGTATTCCCGAAGAAAGCCTGATCTCAAAATTTTCCTGTTGGGCAGAGAACCTGAACTTATAATCATTATACAATAATGTTGTATTCGAAAACAGCCGCCGGTTGAATACATGGTTCCAGCGCAGGGTTGCCGTTGAATTTCCCCAGGGTATATTGGTCTGGAAAGAACGTTTGGAATTATTGAAATCAAAAACGTCACGCCCAAAATAACCACTCAGGTACACACGGTCTTTTTCTGAAAAGCGATAATTCACTTTTGCATTCAGATCATAGAAAAAATAACCGGAACCGTAGAAGGCGCTGCTTTTTTTAATAAAGGGCTTGGCCAGTGCGTCCACATAAGTGCGTCGTCCTGAAAGGATGAATGATGCTTTGTTTTTTTTCAGCGGCCCCTGTATCGAAAACCGGGAAGCGATCAACCCGAGACCGCCGTCAACCTGTAGTTTATTCATATTACCGTCTTTCATCGCCACATCCACTACGGAAGAAAGCCTGCCACCATATTGTGCCGGCATACCGCCTTTGATCAATGACACGTTTTTTATGGCATCAGAATTAAAAATGGAAAAAAAACCAAAGAGGTGACCGGTATTATATACCACGGCATCATCGAGCAGGATCAAATTCTGATCGGGCCCTCCCCCACGTACATAAAAACCTGCATTACCCTCGCCTGCATTGCGCACTCCCGGTAAAAGCTGGATGGCTTTTAACAGATCCACTTCGCCCATAAAAGCAGGAATGTTCCGTATCTGCGACATGGTCAGGTCCACTTTTCCCATCTGTGCATTCTTCACATTTGCATCCCGGCGTTTGCTGTAAACGATCACTTCATCACTGGATGTTGATTTGGAAATCATTTCGAAATTGAAAGACTGGTTGCTGGTTAGGTCAACACTTATTGATTTTCCCAGGTAAGAAATATGAGAAACGCTGATCGAATAGGTTCCCTGGTCCAGTGTGATAGAATAAAAACCATATTGATTACTGGCCACTCCTTTTGATTGACCATTGACAGAAACGGTGGCGCCAATGATCGATTCACCGGAAAGACTGTCTTTTACATAACCATTGAGTGTATAACGATTAACTTTTTGAGCAGGCAGGTCCTGGGAAAAAGCTATATAGCTAATCAAACTTATTACAACAGCACAGGTGATCTTTTGCATAACCTTTCAACGTCTTATTGCCTTTTGGTTGAATCAACAACCATTTCAAATTTGATCGTGTCTTTCGGTCCGCCGCAGTTCAGCATCTTATCACCATATTGAGGGTCTTTGGTACCCATATAAGGATTGCGGACCTCTTTGTTTTTGCTGAGCCAGTTGCCGGGCCTGTCTTCACCAAAAGCCATCGGGCATTCCTGCCAATAGAGTTTTGCCCGGTCATATTTTACAGAGATCAATAAAATGCGCAGGTTATCAGAAAGTATATTCAATGACCCTCTTTTTTCAGCAAAAGAAGGATCTGTAAGGATAGATGCCACTTCAGTTTTTGAATTGGCAAGAGGATCCAGCGCCGATTCATAGATGCCGGTGGTATCTTTCTTTAATTCTTCCAGTTTCAGGCTGTCTAATGAGATCCTTAATTCATTGCCAGCGGCATGGATCACCGCAGTATCCCAGTTCACAAAACCTTCTGTCATCCTGAAATAATCATCTAAAATATCTCCCATTGATTTATTAAAAGCGTCACTGTGCTTGCTGACAGGAAGTGATGCCCGTGAATGTTCAATGCTACTGGAGCCGCCGCCGCTTGAAAAGAAAAGATAACGGATCGTTCCGCCCAGCAAAAGCAGGATCGCCAGGAATATGATAAGGCCATTGATCCCCCTCGTTTTCTTTACAAAAATGCGGCTAACACTCAGGATGATGATCAATGCCGGTAATACGATTCCCAGTATATCTATGATCTTTTTTACCATGTTTCCGGAAAGTTTCCGGCAAAGATAATAGCCCCTCGCCGGAAGTTGTAATGCTTTATTTTTGCAAACTGTTAAAAACAAGAGATGGTCATATAAGTCATACAGGTCATATTGGTCACATAAACACCAAAGGCAACATTTGACTTCAATGATTTATTTGACCTGTTCGACCTATTTGACCTATTTGACTTATTTGACTAATATGACTGATCTATGCTGGCAGGATTACAAAATGTAACATTTGAATTTGGCGCAAGAGTTCTTGTGGAAGATGCCACCTGGCATATTCAGCCCGGTGAACGTATCGGCCTGATCGGCTATAACGGAACGGGCAAATCCACTTTATTAAAACTATTGGTTGGCGAATACCTGCCCTCGAAGGGGACAGTAGAAAGAAGCCGCACTACTTCTATCGGCTACCTGCACCAGGACCTTTTAAGTTTTGATACAAATGATTCCATCCTGCAAGTGGCGCTTGGTGCTTTTGAAAAAGTTTTGCAATTAGAAAAGGAAATTGAAGAACTCGGAAAAGAATTAGAAAGGACCGGTGATGAAAAAACATTGCATGATTACAGCGACAAGCTGCACGAATTAGAAACGTTGGGTGGTTATAATATCCATCATAAAACGGAAGAAGTATTACAGGGATTGGGATTTGAAAATAAAGACCTGAACCGGCCCTACAAAGAATTCAGCGGCGGATGGCGGATGAGGGTGTTACTGGCAAAGATGATCCTGCAGCAACCCGACCTGCTTTTACTGGATGAACCTACCAACCACCTTGACCTTCCTTCCATTGAATGGCTGGAAAAATATTTGATACACTACCAGGGTTCCGTGGTGATCGTTAGTCATGATAAATATTTCCTGAACCGCATGGTGACAAAGATTGTCGAAGTCTATCAACAGCAGTTAAATATTTATAATGGCAATTTTGATTATTACGAAAAGGAAAAAGCCATTCGCATAGAAATGCAGCAGAAAGCGTATGAGAACCAGCAGGACTATATCCGGCAGAATGAACGATTGGTGGAAAGGTTCCGGGCCAAAGCCAGCAAGGCTGCCATGGCACAGAGTATCATTAAGAAATTAGATAAACTGGAACGTATTGAGGATGCCGAACTGGTAAGACCCAATATCCGTATCAACTTCCGGGTGGATAAAACACCGGGAAGAGTGCTGGTGGAATTAAAAGATATTTCCAAATCATTTGGAGAAACAAATATTGTTGAACATACTTCTGCCGAAATTGACCGGGGAGATAAGATCGCATTGATCGGTGCCAATGGAAAAGGTAAGTCAACCCTGCTGCGGATCATTGCCGGTGTAGAAACCTTCAAAGGTGAAAGAAAATGGGGGCATAACGTGGAAGAAAGTTTTTATGCCCAGCACCAGCTGGAAGCGCTGAACGTTAACAATACGATCATTGATGAAATGAAAGAATGCGGGAGCCAGATGACCGAACTCGAATTAAGAAGTTTGCTTGGTTGTTTTTTATTCAGCGGTGATGATGCGGATAAAAAAATAAAAATATTAAGTGGTGGAGAAAAAGCAAGAGTTGCTTTGGCTAAAACAATAATCAGTAAAGCCAACTTCCTGATGCTGGATGAACCGACCAACCACCTGGATATGCACAGCTGCGATCTGCTGATCGAAGCACTGAATAAATACCAGGGGACTTATATTTTGGTGAGCCATGACCGTTATTTTATTTCCAAAACCGCCAATAAGATCTGGGAGATAGACAACCATAAGATAAAAGAATTCAAAGGCGGGTACGAGGAATGGATGGCGTGGAAGGAACGGATGGAAAGGCAGAAGTCGGAGGTCAGAAGTCAGAAATCGGAAAAGTCAAAAAGATCCAAACAAACCTCAGACCTCCGACCTCAGACTTCAGACCTCAGACCTCCGACCTCAGCTGTTATAAATAAAGACGCTAAAAAGGAATTACAAAGAATGCAGAAACGTTTTCAGCAATTGGAAGAACAGATCGCCGGGTTAAATACAAAGAAAGCAGCATTGGAATTGTCGCTGGTCGATCCGGCTGTTTATTCGGATAAAACAAAATTCAGGCAGGCGGAAGAAACGCTTAAAAGATCCAATGATGAATTAACGGTCCTGAACAATGAATACGAGAAAGTGTTTGAGAAGATCCTGGAACTGGAGCAGAAACATTCATGATGATCACTGGGCTTTTCCTCTTATTTCAAATGCCAGGTAATATTTGCCTTCATTAAAATAGATATTCATCCTGAATGCTGCCATGGCAGAACGTGTTTCTGCAGCATCAATAAAATACAGTGAGTTGGTGTATGGATGATTATTGATCATGATAGTTTCTGTTCTTGAAAATAATGGCTGATCAAAAACAGACAGTACCGCATCGCGGAGATCTGTCGACCGCTGGTCCACTTTTAATCTTGATCTGCTGGGTTCAAAATAATATACGACATAAGGCCGGTTGACAGAAACAGGGAAAACGATCTTGCCGGAATCGGCGAGAGGAAGCAGGAGTTTCACTTTATATTCAGTTGCCAGTTCTTCAAATTCAGCTTTTCTCTTATCGCCCCTGTATTTAACAAAGCCGGCCTGTGCATCTTCATAAATTTTTTTGAAATCGGTATAAAATGCAGTTGCAGCAAATTCGCTCTGCCCATTAACCTCCGTCACGGTCAGAAGAAGGAAGAAAAGAATGATTCTTTTCATGACCTAAAATTACAGAACTGTTTCCTAACATATATGTGATTTGAAACATTTCCGGTAAAATATATAGCTTTTCACCCAAACCTTGCAATATGAAAATAAAAATGACTTTTATTCTACTCCAAATTCAACAAGATTTTTTTAAACTCTTCCCTGTTTTTCCATGGGATCTGGTGTCCTGCTCCTTTCAGCGTGTCGATTGTAATTGAAGATGCATGAACCATCTTTTTTTGGCTATAGGCGATGTTTTCTATTGGCACCCAGTCATCCTTATCTCCATGAATAAAAACCACATTAGTAGTAATCTTATCCAGATCACTTGCGAGCGGCTTCAGATCTTCTTTCAAATACAATAATTCGGTATTAGATGGTTGAAATGCTCCCGGCAGGAACCAAAAAAATGGTTTCTTATCCATGATATGCCGCCATGTTTCTTTTTTCTCCTGTGAAGGATCAATGGACCCTGAAGTGATAACTATTGTTTTGAATAATGATGGTGCATCAGCTGCCAGTTTTGCAACTACGGGACCTCCATAAGAATGACCGCAAAGAAACATGGGTTGATCGCCCTTTAGACTTTGTAAAACAGGTAAAAGCAATTTACACTGGTCCTGCAGGTGTATGGCTTTCCCATAATCGCTGAAACCAAAACCAGGTCTGTCAATACTGACGATCCTGTATTTTTTTCTCAAGTCCTCATCCCACATATACTTCATATAATGAAACCAGCTTCCCGGTGAACCATGAATAAATACCAGGGTTGGCCGGTCCGCATTACCTGAAATAGCATAGTGTATATGATGATCGTTAATAACTGTATCAGCTATAACAAGCGGAACGTTTTTGGTTTTAAATACCTGCTCCGCCTTTTTATCATTCCACCGGGTCTTAGCTACAATGCAGCGGGAGAAAAAAAGATCAGCAAAAAGAATAAGCCCAAGAAAAAAGAAAAGCCTGGCCATTGTTCTTCTCATCGTTAAATGCCGGTCATTCATTAGCACAATTTGCCAGTAAAGCTAATGGTTTACTTTCACGTGATTCCAAACCGTGAGGGATGGGCTTACACCCCTATCTTCCCGTTCACTATTTTTAATATCTCCTCTTCTAAAGCTATTGCTTTGTTCTCGATCTCTTTTCCTTTTGCGATCATATCAGCCGTAAATGTTTTATCATCATACCCCGCAGCATTGATACGCACATTCATAAAAGCACCTATCACGGCGCTGCGGGCACAAAGTGCACCCACTCCTGCATCGGTAACAGAATTCGGATTCCCCAGCTCAACCATTGCCTTTATAACTTCCATGCTATTATAAGATGCCTGCATCACCTGAAAAGGAATTTCGATCGCAAGTTTTGTCGCTTCCTGTATTACCTTTGCTCTTGCTGCTTTTTCTTCATCTGTTCCTTTTGGCAAACCCATTGCAGCCATGATCTGGTTAAATGCTTTTGTATCTGCATCCACCAGCCGCATCAACTCAACTTTATATTGCTGACCTTTCTCTGCCCAGTTGCTGAATTCCTCCCACCGGTCATCCCAACCTTTTTTGTGCGATGAAAGGTTCGCCACCATGGTGCCTAATGAGATACCAAGGGCAGCAACATATGCTGAGATGGAACCGCCGCCCGGCGCCGGGCTTTCTCTCGACGTTTCATCAGCAAAATCAGTAAGCGACATACTTACCAATGGGTTGTCTGTTTTATTTTGTAGCATATATTCAATGATTTTTTCTTCCGGTTTAAATGGGCTCAATTCATCAAGCCCCAATGATTTTATAGCGATCTTAAGCAACTCTTTTTCTGAAACACCTACCGAACGTTTTTGTTTTCTCAAAAAATATTTTCCGGCATCCGTCATTGCTTTTAAAGGGATCAGCCCAACTATCTCGCTGCCCGTAACCCGTATCCCTCTTGCATCGGCTTTCTTACATACTTCATCAAATGCAATATGAACAGGAGTAATATTGATATTGGTAAGGTTGATGCTTATCTGTGCAATACCATATTCTTCAATATACCAGCCGATGGCTTTGACAGCTTTCAAACTGCCCGGCACAACTATCATCTGTCCACTATCATCTGTTATCTTTCTTCCCGCTTCCCGCACATCAAATGCGATCGCATTGGCACGGCGAACAGAAGTTGTATTCAGGTTCACATTATATGCCACGAGAAAATCCCTGGCGCCAATAACAGTACCACCTCTTTTAGCATCAAATTCTGCCGGGCCAAAGTCCGGTTTCCATTCGGTTTGTTTTATTTTTTTAAAAAATCCTTCATACTCCCCGGCTCTTATCACCGATAAGTTGTTTCGATTTTTATCTGGTTGTGCCGCTTCATATAAATAAACAGGAATTTTTAATTCCTCTCCTACTCTTTTTGCCAATTGCTGTGCATACTTCGCAGTTTCCTCCATCGTAATATTTGCAATAGGAATTAATGGACAAACATCCGTAGCTCCCATTCTTGGATGCTCGCCTTTGTGTTTGCTCATATCGATCAGTTCACCTGCTTTTTTGATTATCCTGAATGCCGCTTCGATAACCGCTTCGGGATTGCCGACAAATGTTATTACGGTACGGTTAGTGGCTTTACCCGGATCCACATTCAGCAAACGGACTCCTTCCACCGTTTCGACCTGGCCGGTGATCTGTTTAATGACGTTGATATCATTCCCTTCGCTGATATTAGGCACACATTCGATGATCGGCTGCATATTTTCTTCCGGTTTGAACCGCTAAGATATTGTTTCTCCAATTGTCCCGTAGGGACACCTGGAGGGTAGTACCTTGGAGTGATGCTGCCTTACGTTCCGTAGGAATGTTTGGTGCTGATTTTACCAATCGATTATTGCACCAAATGTCCCGATGGGACCTAGGTACAGGCGTTTATATTTTGTTACCCATCATTTGTCCCTACGGGACACTTGCGGACCAAATACATTTTTCTATTCACCAACCGGATAAAAACCCGTTCACGAATGTTGAATACCCCAGCAGGATAGCTTAAGCCATTTATATTGACAGCGTTATCCGGTATATACAAAACCAGGAAGCCCATCATATGAAGGAAACATTTCTTGATGAATACAGGCGGTTACTGAAAGCGTTTGAAGTGGAGTATGATGAGAAGTATATTTTTAAAGAACCGGAATGAATTAACTATACGCTGATATTGGGCACACATTCGATGATCGGCTGCATATCTTCTTGCTGTTTGAGCTGCTAAGATATTGCTTGTGAAATTAATCAGGAGTATAGCTTAGTTTTATATAGCTCTTAAACTTGATTTTAAAAGCTGCGAATTCCGCATAAGTAAGAAGTTTAATGAAGAGCCAATTATGTTTCAGAAAAAAGAAATAAATATTCTGATCGCAGGTATATCACTTGCAATTTGTATAAATTCAAACCTTTTTTCACAAAATTTAATTGTAAATGGTTCTATGACCAGTGTCGAGGGAGAAGATGTTGTAGCACCTAACTGGTTTCGTTATTCACCTAATTTTCCTACCCAAAACTCTCCTGATGTTAATGATGCTAACGGACCATTAAACTGTACTTCGGGATTAAATTGGGCAGGCGGTTTACCGACTTCTTCACCTGATGGCGGAACCTGGCAAAATGTATATAGAGAGGAAGATTTTTCACAAACAATTTCCTCGCTTACTATTGGTGCTACTTATTATTTCCGGTATTATTATTCTTCACAGGGAATTGCAGGAAGCCCCCAGCCAGTATATACAACACCCTATCCCCCTTCAATTACTATTATCGGTGCATCAGGCTATATAAATCCTCCAGCCGGGGTTCTCTTCGAGTGGGAAACATATTCAGCAACATTGGTTGCAACAGGCAATTCCATAACTATAATTATTTCCCAGGGAGCCGGTGTTGAGGGCTACCTGGCTTATGATGGCTTTTATTTATCTCCGGCAGCGCCGGGTGAAAAAGGACTGTATGTTCCTACAGCATTTACTCCAAATGCTGATGGAAAAAATGACAACTTCAAACCATCAATATTTGGAAATGTTTTACAATATCAGTTTGCTGTTTATAGCCGCTGGGGTGAGATCGTTTTTTCGACAAACAAAATTGACGAGGGATGGAATGGAAGTTTTAATGGACACCGTCAGGATGCCAACATTTTTGTATGGTATTGTATTTACCAACTGGAAGGCGAAGATGTAAAAAGAAAAAAAGGGACAGTTGCTCTGATCAGATAAGTTTTAGCCGTGGTTGCTATTCTCCACAACAACCAGTGCTATCAGGATAATCTATACTTTTGGTAATTGCTTCTACAATGAGTCTCCAAAAAATGAAAGCCGCTGTCCGTTCTAAATATGGTTTACCGGGAGATCTGACCATCCAAGAGCTTGACATACCCACTCCAAAGGATGATGAAGTGCTGATAAGAGTTCATGCCAGCACCGTAAACCGAAGTGATTGCCATGTGCTTTCAGGCAAACCGTTCTTTATGCGGTTATTAACAGGGTTATTCAAACCCCGGGCATCCATTATCGGGTCAGACTTTACGGGAGAGATCGCAGCAACAGGTTCCAATGTACACTCATTTAAAGCCGGCGATAAGATCATGGGCTTCGGGGGTGCTTTGGGCTGCGGATCTCATGCGCAATATTTTTTATTACCGGAAAAGAAAGCAATTAAAATAATGGTTCCAATGCCTGCCAACTTAACTTATGACGAGGCAGCAGCTTGCCTGGAAGGAGCATTTTATGCTGCGTCAGGGATACTCGGATTAAAACCAAAGGCCGGGCAAAAAGCATTGGTATATGGTGCAACAGGAGCAATAGGTTCGTCCTATGTACAGTTTCTAAAATATTATGGTGTTTATATCACGGCAGTATGTGCTGCAGAAAATTCGGAGCTCGTAAGATCGTTGGGTGCGGATAAAGTAATTGATTACAAAACAGAAGATTTCACAAAAGATAATGAGCGATATGATTTTATTTTAGATGGTGTAGGTAAGACCAGTTTTCTGCAATCCAAAAGATTATTAACAAAGAAAGGCATTTTCACTTCATCCAATGGAGCGATCAATATTTTGTGGCTGTTGATCACGCCGCTGTTTGGCGGAAAAAGAGTTGTCTTCCATTCTCCTAAAAGCTTTAACGGACCACTCGTTTTCATCAAAGACCTGGTTGAAAAAGGAAACTTCAAACCTGTGATCGACAGAAAGTATCCATTGGATAAAATAGCGGAAGCATATAAATATGTAGCAAGCGGTCAAAAAATAGGGAATGTTATCATTACAATGGATATTTAAGCACCCTTCCTGACCATTGTTGGTGAAACCACCAACAATGGCAGTAAATAACAAAAGATTATTTCATTTTGTCAATAAATTCGGAAAGCACTTTATTAAATTCTTCGGGCTTATCCATATTCATAATGTGACCAGCCCCTTTTATCGATATCAATCTGGCACCGGGGATTTCTCTAACTATAAGCGCAGCGATTTCTTTACATAGCTCAAGATCATATTCAGCAGTCACGATCAATACCTGGATCTTTATTTCATTTAATTTTTTTATGGCCAGGGGGAAAACCTGTTCTCTTTTATTTGTATACATGTATCGAAACCAGGAGTATTCATAACCCATCTTTAACAAGGCCTCTCTTGTTGCAGCAGATACAACTGTTTTACCCATGGCATGGTCGCCTGTCCATAAATAATCTGTAGCCTCCTTTACTCCTCTGTTTTTAAGGATGTCAGTTGTCCTGGAAATGATTGCTCTTACTGAATCCGAATTTGGAGTTTTGTATTCGTCTGTTCCATCTCCGGCAACTCTTGGACCGATCGGAATCAGGGAAATGCACTTATCAGGATAAGCAAGTGCAAAATCAATTGCAATAATGCTGCCCATAGAAAGACCGCAAATATGAGCTTCCGTTATTCCCAAATATTCCATTAGAGCTTTAAGGTCTTCTGCATCCCGGTAAGTTTCATTCGCATTTGGTAAAGAGGATTTTCCAAACCCCCTCACATCATAACGCAATACCTTATATTTTTTTGATAGTTCATTAAACTGAAGATCCCAATGCCTGCGATCTCCGAAACTACCATGAATGAGCACAAGTGGTATACCAGTGCCGCCTGTCTCATAGTAAAGTTTTGTCCCATTAACTTCAGCATAGCCGGTATCCGGGATTCCTCTTGCCATAGCCGATAAACTGAACAGTAAGACAAGTGATCTGCTAAATATTGTAAATATCTTTTTCACAAAAAATATTTTTTTTATTTAACCATACTTCCCGAACCTATAAAGCACTAATCATAAAAGAAAAAATTTACAAAGGGATCGGGGCAAGAACGGTCTTTTCCCATTCACTGTATTTATTTTTTAACCGTTGAAATATGTCCGGGAACTTTTCTTTCAAATTATTCTTTTCGGAGGGGTCAATGGAAAGGTCAAATAAGTATTCATTACCCTTTTCATCCTCCAGCCATTTCCATTTTCCATCACGAATTGCCTGGTTATTTCTTCTTTGAAATATTCTCCAGTATAACGTTCGTTCCACTTCCTTGCTTTTACCCAATATTACCGGCATTATATTAATGCCATCCAGCGGATATGCCGGATCAGTATTACCACCCGCAAGCGATAAAATAGTGGCTGTCCAATCAAATGTAGTCGTGACCTGAACGGTTGTAGAATTAGGTTTTATTTTCCCTGTCCATCTTACAAAAGCAGGCTCCCTGATCCCGCCTTCCCACAAATGCATTTTGCTTTCTTTATAAATCCCATTATCTGAAAAACGTTCTCCGCCATTATCACTTGTGAAAATAATAATTGTGTTTTTAGCAAGTTGTGAATCATCAACAGCTTTTACTATTCTGCCTACTGCACTGTCGAGGCTTTTCATCATTCTTGCATAGATCCCGGGTGAACCATTCTTCGTCCAGTTCTCAAACCCCGGTGGATAGGGTTTATCACCAGGACCTTGCCAGGGCCAATGCGGTGCATTGAACATGATAGAAAGAAAAAATGGCTTTGCATGTTTCTTTGAAATGATTTCAATTGCTTTATCGGCCCAAAGACCTGTTGCATAGCCTTCCTGGTTAATCGCTTTTTCGTTTTCATACAGATCATTACTATGAGTTATATAATCAATAGCGCCTGCTTTAAAACCATAGAAATAATCGAAACCGTTCCTGTTTGGGCTACACAACTCACGATAACCCAAATGCCATTTACCAACGAGGTAAGTTTCATATCCAGCCTTTTTCATAAGCCCGGCAATTGATGGATTTTCCGGTAACAATCCAACAGCACTATCCCTGGCGCTTTCTGCGATGGGCTCAAACAATCCAACAGTGAGTCTTGCAGGATATCGACCTGTCATAAATGCAACCCGTGTTGGCGTACATACGGGAGCTGCGGCATACGCATTCATAAACTTCACACCCTGTGAACATAATTTATCAAGGTTTGGGGTCTGGTAATCTTTTCTTCCGTAACAACTCAGGTCCGCATACCCAAGGTCATCAGCCATGATGTAAATAATATTGGGTCGTGAAGTATTTTTTTGAGCAAGCAAAAGTTGTACACAAAAAAAAGAAGCAAGAAGCAGGAAACATTTTTTGTATAACATCAATGTAATTTGTATACTAAGTTACGTAATCCTAACCGTTGCTGATTTCCACAGCAAGAACCATGCAAAGTCAAAACTTCAACAAACAGGACCGGGTTTACTTTGACGGGGGCGGACTATTCCATATATCCACCACGCATTTCCAGCTGCCATCTGCTTCTTTTCTCCAAACGGTATAGCCTCTTCCCGGTATTGATATTTTATTCCCCGTTGAATCATTCATGCTCATCATGTTTTCGCCATACATATATGCCAATTTAGCATCAGGAGAAAAATGTATATCGGAAGATCTCCAGCTAATGCTGAAGCCCGGGATATTTTTTGAATCTTCAACAAATTTTCGCAAGGCTTCTTTTCCTTTTATGGCCGGTTGACCGGGTGGAATAAGGACAGCATCATCGGACCAGTATGATACGGTCTTATCAACATCTTTTAATTCTGAAGCAAGTGCCGACCATGTTGAATCAGCTTTCAGGATAGCAGCTTCCTCAGCTTTCAGATCCACTTTTGCCTGCTGGCAATTGATCATAAGACAGGAAACAAATAAAACCGGGAAAAAATATTTGTTGATCATAATTGAAGATTTTAAAAAGAAAAAATAGACTTTGTACTGTTAAGTTAGGGAAATAAGTTCAATGACTGCCGCATGTATGAACCTTGTATAACCTTGGTGTCCTTCGTGCATTTCTTAGTGCTCTTTGTGGTAAAAAATACAGGGACCACGAAGTACACAAAGAAAATTCGCACAAAGAACACAAACTATGTTCTGACTACATATATCTGCAAAATCTCAATAACCAATAAGCTGCCAGCAGAAATAAACAGTCCGATCAGTTTATGCTGGTATAAATTTTGCCATAGAATAATGTTCTACCTTTAACAGGCAGTTAAAACTATTCTTTCATCATGGATAATATCCAGGCTCAACCCGATGCAGTTTCACAGCCGGTAAGACAATTGGCAGCGATCATGTTTGCCGATATGACCGGCTATACCGCCATGATGCAGGAAGACGAGCAAAGGGCAAAAACATTACGGAGCCGCCAGAAACAAACACTTGAAAATTTTATACCGGCTTTCAACGGAAAGATCATCCAGTATTTTGGCGATGGCACACTCAGTATGTTCGGCAGCGCCATTGATGCAGTCAATGCGGCTGTTGAAATACAAAAGGAATTACAAAAAGAACCCAAAGTACAATTGCGCATCGGTATCCATTCCGGCGAAGTGGTACTGGATACAGACGGCCTCTATGGTGATTGTGTGAACCTGGCATCCCGCATTGAAACCCTGGCCGTGCCCGGTTCTGTTTTTGTTTCTGATAAAGTATTTGATGAAATAAAAAATCAGAAAGATATTACTGCCGTTTCGATGGGCAGGTTTGCATTGAAAAATGTGAAACGGCAGGTTGATGTATATGCAATTGTCAGTGACGGGTTACTGGTACCCACTACTGCACAACTGGGTGCAAAGACCGGTGAGGAAAAAAGTATAGCGGTTCTTCCCTTTGTGAATATGAGTAATGACCCGGAGAATGAATATTTCAGCGATGGGATGTCGGAAGAGATACTGAATGCCCTGACAAGAGTGGAAGGCATCCGGGTTACATCCCGTACTTCTTCTTTTTCTTTCAAAGGTAAAAACGAAGATGTAAGACAGATCGGGATGAAACTGGGAGTAACGGCTGTATTGGAAGGCAGTGTTAGGAAAGCAGGAAAAAAAGTAAGGATAACTGCCCAGCTTATTAATACAGCCGACGGTTACCATATCTGGTCAGAAGTATATGACAGGGACCTGGAAGATATTTTTGAAGTGCAGGATGAGATATCGCTGAAGATACTGAACCGGTTAAAAGAAAATTTTGCCCCGGCAAAGGAACATGTCCCGATCATTAAACCTGCAACCCATAATATCGAAGCCTATAATATTTACCTGAAAGGCCTCTATCACTGGAATAAATCAAACCCGGAAGAGATCAAAATTGCCATTAAAAGTTTTGAAGAAGCGATCGGGATAGATCCCAGGTTTGCCGATCCTTACTGTGCCTTGTCCTACTGTTATTCTTACCTGGGGTCTACGGGAATGATGGACCGGCAACAGGCATTTGCGAAAGCGAAAGATTATACGCTGAAAGCAATTGAGATCAATCCTAATCATGCTAATGCGCATCTTTCTCTTGCTACTATTTCTTTTTTTCATAACTGGGATTTCGACCGGGCAGAAGAATCTTTGCAAAAAGCAATAAGCCTCAATCTCAACTCTTCCTTGCTCAACCAGATACATGGCTGGCTCCTGATCACTAAAGGAGAGCCTTTAAAAGCGATAGAAAAAATGGAACAGGCTTTATTGCTTGACCCCATTTCCCTGCCCTTGCGTTCTACGTTGGCGGATGCTTATTCATTTGCCGGAAGGTTTGAAGAGGCACTCGCACAATACGATAAGGTCATTGAACTGGACCCAAGCTTCCGCCGGGCTTTTGAAGGAAAAGGAACTGTTTACCTGGCCATGGGTGATCATGAAAAAGCGATACAGTATTTTGAAAAATATCATAGCATGATCGGTGATCCGTTGAAAGGCCTTAGTTCGCTGGGTCATGCCTATGCGGCAGCAGGCTATACCGATAAGACCATGGAAATACTTGAAAAAATAAAATTAAGAGAAGAAAAAGAACCCGGTGTTACATTGGATATGGATTATGCATTTGTATATGCCGGATTGAAAGACTATGATAAAGCATTTCATTATTTAAACAAGACCTATGAGAACCGGCTGGGTATTGCCTGCCTGGGTATGATCTTCTGTGTGCGATATCCCATGATGAATGAATTGAAATTAGATCCGCGGTTTAAAGCCCTTACCGGGAAGATGGATCTGTAAAAACCTAAATGATCAACCTGCTATGCGGAAACTGGTCTTAAGTGTTGCGGTCAGCCTTGACGGTCTCATTGAAGGTCCTAATGGGGAATATGATTGGTGCTTAATGGACCAGGACTATGGCATGAGTGATTTCTTTAAAAGAATTGATACCCTGTTCATGGGCCGCAAAACTTATGAAATGGCACAATCGATCGGCGAAGCTTCCGCCGGTTTTCCTAAATTCAAAGAGTATATATTTTCCACAACACTCACTACAGTAAAAGAAGGAGCTGTATTGATCAAAACAAATATTAAAGAAGAAGTGGAAAAGATCAAGAATGAAAAAGGAAAGGACATCTGGCTTTTCGGAGGCGCCAGTCTTACTACTTCCCTTATGAATCTTGGGCTTGTTGATGAACTTTTGTTAGCGGTTCATCCTGTAATATTAGGTGGAGGCAAACCCTTGTTCAGTAATATCAATAAAAGGATACATTTAAAACTGGTGGATTCAAAAACTTATTCAACCGGGTTGGTTGCTCTCAACTATGAATTGAAAAAATTATAATCCTTTTATTGTAAAAACTCTCCCTTGATCATCACTTTATCAACCAGGTTTGTTCCAAAGGAATAAGGCAGAGATGCCAGGGAAGGTATTGGCTTTGTAAATATGAGATTCGCTTTTTTACCAACAGCAATACTACCTACTTCATTTTGCAATTCCATGGCATATGCACCATTGATGGTAGCTGCATTGAACACTTCTTCCGGCAGCATTTTCATCTGGATACAACTCATCGCCACAACAAGATTCATATTACCCGACGGTGAAGACCCGGGGTTGTAATCACTGGCCAATGCAATGGCGCAGCCGGCATCGATCAACTTTCTTGCGGGCTGAA
>DATHDV010000030.1:0-7893 GCA_035318845.1 Chitinophagaceae bacterium | reverse complement strand
GCCCTGATAAAATCCATCACTTTGCTGCGGTGTGACTCATGACGATGAACGGTAGTAACAGGTTGCCTTCCGGGCGGCAACTCATTGATCACACTATAGTCAAGATCCCCATAAGCTGTCATCGCCAAAGTGCGGGGAATGGGTGTGGCCGTCATTACAAGCACATGAGGGTGAACCGGTGCTTTTTTCCAGAGCCTGGCCCTTTGTGCCACACCAAACCTGTGCTGTTCATCAATAATAACAAGACCCAGGTTCCTGAATTGCACCACATCCTCGATAACCGCATGAGTGCCGACCAATATTTTCAATGTCCCGTTTTCTAATTCTTTTAATATTTTTTTTCTTTCTGCAGCTTTGGATGAGCCGGTGAGCAATTTAACAGGGACATTTATTTTCTCCAATAATGAGCTGATCGTTTTAATATGTTGCTGAGCCAGTATTTCCGTTGGCGCCATCAGGCAGGACTGGTAGCCATTATCTGCGGCAAGCAACATGATGAGAACGGCTACAATTGTTTTACCGCTTCCAACATCACCCTGCAGCAGGCGGTTCATTTGTCTTCCCTTCGCTGTATCGTTCCTTATTTCCTTAATTACCCTTTTTTGTGCATTGGTTAACTCAAAAGGAAGATGATGTTTATAGAAATCATTAAAGAGATCTCCCACTTTGTCAAATACAACTCCTTTGGAAAAACGATGCCGGTTGCTTCGCAACAAATTCATCCGGAGCTGGGCAATAAATAGTTCTTCAAATTTCAGCCGCTTCACTGCTTCATCAAATTCAGCCATACCAGCAGGAAAATGAATTTGTTTATATGACCGGAAGCGGTCAATTAATTTTAAGGGAGCTAAAACAGTGTCCGGCAGGTTTTCAGGGATATCTTTTTCCCGCAGCATTGTCATCAATACCCCGGTTAATTTTCCGATCTGTCTTCCACCCAATCCTCTCGCTTTTAATTTTTCTGTTGTAGGATAAACCGGCTCTAAAAAACTCTTTCCTTCTTTTATTTCCGTTGTGAGCACCCCGATATCTATCGGGGCAATCTCGGGATGAATGATCTGGGGCTCCCCATTATAAAAACTAACCTTTCCATAAACTAAATAGGGTTGCCCGGGTTGTAATGTTTTCTGGATCCAGTTGATTCCCTGGAACCAGGTCAGTTCCAAAAGACCTGATTGATCTTTTAGCTTTGCTGATAATCTTTTTCCTGCTCTTTGTCCAATCACTTCAAAATTCATCAGCATTCCCGCCACCTGGATGTATTCAGTCAGTGGAGTGATCTCTTTGACCAGGTTCACTTTTGTTTTATCTACATGGCGAAAAGGGAAATGATTCAGCAGGTCATCAAATGTAAAAATGCCCAGTTCTTTTTTCAGCAGGTCGCCCCGTTGCGGGCCCACGCCTTTCAGGTATTCAATGGGGCTGGATAATATGTTTGCTGAAGAGGAGATATGAAAAAATTTTCAAACAAAAATAAGCCACAGATTACACGGATTAACACAGATTATTGAAAGCTGCTAACACTGTTTTTTGAGGCCACGAAAACTTGAAAATTGAGGATTGTTTGTTGACTTATTGAGTCTTTTTATAGGTCGGGGAAAAAGACTCAATATATCAACACTCAACAAACAAGGCTCAAATGTTAACCCTCACTCACCGCCTGTCTGAGTGATTTTTCCCATAATACAGATTGCCGCCCTTTAATAAATTTTACAAACCCTTTCACCAGGCAGTAGTTCATGAAAATAAAATAAAATGGAATAGTAAATATCCCTGTTTTTTTCCCCGACCGTGCCATGATCCAACCGGACAATGCCAGTAAATAAAAACCTGCCTGTGCATACAGTAGCAGGTCGTATAAATAGGTATCCGTGTGAAGAAAAACGATCAGGATATTGGTCAATAATAAAACGACCAGGAGCGGCGGGCAAAATATCCAGCGTAATAATCTTCTTGACATGAACTGGAAGCTCAGTAACGGGTGTTTAAAAATATTCAGGCAATCTTTTAAATAGCTGATAGATTGATAAGCTCCCGCAGAAATTCTCACTTTTCTTTTTTCTTCTTCCGCCAAAGATGCAGAAGGCAGTTCTGTTGCAAAAGCATCCGGTGCATACGCTATTTTATAGCCCTGCAGGCACACCTGCATGGAGATAATAAAATCATCCAGTATCACTTCATCATCCAATGCTTTAAACAGGTTTGTACGTATGGAAAATAATTCACCGGCGGCGCCGGTTACGGTGTAAAGCCCGGCATCCAGTTTTTTCATGAATGATTCATACTTCCAGTATATTCTTTCTGCTTCACCTGCGACTGAAATTTTTTTGTTGCCGGTAATTTTTTTCTCCCCGGCCACGGCGCCTGTTTTTTCATCGGCGTAATGAAGGACAATATTATTAATACATTGTTTATTCAGCATGGTATTGGCATCACTGAAGACCACAACCGGCGTCTGCACTTTTTGCATCGCTCTTTTTATAGCAGCATATTTTCCTTTTCGTTCAGGTTGGTGAAGCAGGGTAATAGAAGGATAACGATTGAAAAGCGGTGCAGGGTCATCGGAGGAACCGTCGGTGATAAAAATAATATGAAGTTGACCGGCCGGGTAGTCAATCGCAAGTGTATTCTTTATTTTTTGTTCCAGCACGGCTTCTTCGTTATAAGCTGTTATAATTATCGTAACGGACAAGCCCTGCAGCGGGAGATCTTTTCTCTTCTTGTCAATAAAAACACTCTTAAAAGTGTTTATGAATAAGACAAGAATTCCATAACCCAGGTAGCAGTAAAACAAAACCGCTAAACTTATCCAGAAAAATATAGTAATTATCATAGTTTTTTGCATGCGAAAATTACGGTTTTATCTACGGAAATATCCCAGTGCCCTGCTTAATTTTAAGCTGTAGTTCCCTTACGGGAAAAAATTAGGGGTATACAATAAAAAAAACCTTGTCTTTTTAAAAAAATCAGTCTATTTTGGTTTAGTAAGAATCCAATATACCTGACCGAAACCCGGGTACCAATGAGAAACCATATCCACCTTTTACAGCTTGACCTGTTATTTTCCGACTACAAGTTTGCACTGCTTTGTTTTATCAGCGCATTTATTGTTACACTGGTTGTTATTCCTCCGATCATCAGCATGGTAATAAGATACCGTCTTTATGATATGCCGGATGCCCGTAAAGAACATTCATCACCTATCCCTACCATGGGTGGTATTGCTGTTATAGCCGGAATGATGATCTCCCTGTTTCTTTGGTTCCCTTTCAGCAACGGGGTGGCGCAAATAAGTTTTTTCTTTTCTATTGCTGTACTTTTTGGTCTCGGCATCCTGGATGACCTTAAAGATCTTTCAGCAAAATATAAATTTATCGTACAGGTTGGTCTTGCTTCACTGATCGCTTTATCCGGTATCCGTATCACTTCTTTCGAAGGGTTGTTTGGCATCGCTGAATTGCCAATCTCTGCGCAATACACTTTCACTATATTGGCAATTGTCGGTATCACCAACGCCTTTAACCTGATCGATGGCATTGACGGTCTTGCCGGTGGAGTGGGTTTTATGAGTCTTGTTACGCTGGGACTGTTTCTTACCATGAGTGGCGACAGCAATACAGCATTGGTGGCGTTTGCACTGGCAGGCGGCATGTTCGCTTTTCTTTATTTTAATTTTAATCCTGCAAAAATATTCATGGGCGATACGGGTTCACTGGTGCTGGGGTTCGTTATAGCCGTACTCAGTATACGGCTGATACAGGTGAATGCTTTTGTTGCTTCTCCTGTTTTATCGCATGCCCCGGTATTTGTATTGGGTATTGTATTTATTCCTGTCTTTGATACGCTTCGTGTATTCGCTGTACGGTTATGGAAAGGCAAGTCCCCCTTTGTTGCTGACAAAACACATATTCATCACCTGGTCACCAACCAGGGCTTCAGTCATGGCTTTGCCTCCAAGCTGATCTGTTTTATTCACGGGTTTGTTTTAATAGAAGTGTACTGGCTTCGGGATCTGCGTCAGGAATTTATTCTCCTGACCCTGTCTGCTTTTATGTTCCTGGTAATCGTGGTCTTGAAAAATATCGGATTGTTGATCAAAAGACCAGGCGCAATCAATTCTCCTTTCATTGCTGAAAATTAATGGTCAATCCAACTGATCTTCATTAGTTATCCCTCCTCTTATGACAGCAAGGAGGCTTAAGTGATAGATGGCAGATTTTTTTTACTTGCCGATATAGAAAAGAAAAACACCTGATTATTAGGTCAAATTCTCTTAGAGATACAACAGAGATACAGAGAATCTTGAGAGATGAAAAACTATATTTAATGCAGCTGATATTATTCAGCTGATATACTGATAAACCGGTAACCCACCCCTGATTCGGTAAGCAGGTATTGCGGTCGGTTGGGATCATCTTCTATTTTTTTCCTGATCTGGGCAATGAATACCCTTAAATATTGCGACTGATTGATAAACCCGGGCCCCCACACTGCACGGAGCAGGTATTGATGTGTCAGTACCTTCCCATCATTTCTGGCGAATAAAGCAAGCAAACTATATTCGGTGTTCGTAAGTTTAACCAGCTCGCCTTTTTTCTTTACTGTCCTTGTTAATACATCAATTTGCAGGTCTTCGGAATTAATAATGGGTTCTGCTTCCTCCGGTGCCGACCTTCTTAATGCTGACCTGATCCTTGCAAGTAATTCGCCGGTACGAAATGGCTTGGAAAGATAATCGTTGGCGCCTTTGTCCAGCGCTTTAATTATTACTTCTTCGTTGTTCTGCACCGACAAAATAATAATGGGCCCGGTATGCCACAGCCGCAGCTCCTGCAATACCATAATCCCGTCCTTATCCGGAAGACCAAGATCGAGCAGGATCAGATCAGGTGGATGATTGGAGGCCATGATAAGCCCGTCATTAGCTGTAGCGGCTTGCGTTACATTATAGTTATTTGTCTTAAGGGTGATCTCCAGCGTTTTCCGGATCTGCTCCTCATCATCAATGATCAATATTTCTGCTTTGTTCATATCTCAAACTTTCAAATACGATATTTCTGCAGGTACTGTGATAGTGAATTTCGCTCCACCCGTAGAAATATTTTCCAGGTTAATGTTGCCTTTTAATGCTTCAATGAATCCTTTCACAATGGATAAACCCAAACCAGTTCCGCCCGCTTTGCTATATTTCAGCCGGTAGAATTTATCAAATACATTTTCTATTTCAGCCGGTGGGAAACCATCGCCATCATCTTCGATGATCAACTCTAATATATCAGCGTGGATAAGAGCCGTAATATTAATCTTATTAGATGCTTTGGTATATATGCTTGCATTGTTCAGTAAATTATAGATTACTTGTCCGAGTAATAATTTATCTGTCTTAACAAGAGGAAGATCCGGATTGATATTGATTGTGATCTTTTGACCGATCTTATTCTCTTCAATTTTTTTCGCTGTATCGTACACCAGTTCATTGATATCGCACCAGTCCAGCTTCGGCTTGATAAAACCAGTCTCTAATCGTGACATATTTAATAAATTCTCTACCTGCTGGTTCAGCCGGAACGAGGCTTTTGATATCTCATTGATCAATTCATCCTTGTTTTCCTTTGTAAGCTTATCACTGCCTGACTGGATATTGTCTGTTGCCGCGATGATGGTGGCAATAGGAGTTCTCAATTCATGGGAAAGGGAATTGAGTAAGGTATCATAGAGTTTCAGTGTTTTGACTTTTTCTTCTTTTTTCCGGGAAGCTTTTTCTATCTGCCGGATCTTATAAGTAAGAACGGCGCTGATCATTGCAATAATGAAATACATAACGAGCAGAATTGCATCTTCTGTATTCCCCACATGAAAAGTAAAGCGGGGTGGTATGAAAAAAAAATCCCAGATAAAAGCGCTTAGCATGGCAGAAACCAGCACAGGTAAAATATCAAAAGATATAGCGATCAGGGAAACGGTCACCAGTAATATGAAAGCAACAACCCGGTATCCAAGCCAGGCAGAAATGCCGTAGCAAATGGCCGATACCAAAAGCACCAAACCCAGGCTGATGAAATATTGTTTTTGTTTGGCGGTCATATGCAAAGCAAATGTAGAAGTAAAAACAGGGCTGCGATCGGTATAAAGATTTTATAAAGATTTTTCCAAATCGATTGTTTTATTCTTCAATCGCCAATCGTCACTCTACTTTTGACCCCGCAATATTCCACACCCCATGTCTTCCTATAATAAAGTATCCTTCGCAGGTCTTCTCATTGCTCTTGGAATCATTTACGGCGATATCGGCACCTCGCCGCTCTATGTATTAAATGCTGTCAGCAGCGGTAAAGTTATCACTGAAAACCTGGTCATCGGTGTACTCTCGCTGATCATCTGGACATTGACACTGCAAACAACTATCAAGTATGTGATCCTGACCCTAAATGCAGATAACCGCGGAGAAGGAGGAATCTTTTCTTTATTTGCACTGGTGCGCCGGCGCCGAAGATGGCTGGTTGTTGCTGCTATGATCGGTGGCGCTGCCCTGCTCGCTGATGGTATGATCACACCTCCCATCTCAGTGACTTCTGCTGTAGAAGGATTAAAACAGGTCCCCATACTTTCCACTATTACACAAACCACCATTGTTTATATTGTTATCGGTATACTGACAGTGCTTTTTTTCATTCAGCAATTCGGAACCGCTTTCATCGGTAAATTTTTCGGACCAGTTATGGCCTGCTGGTTTATCATGCTTGCAATCCTCGGCCTTATTCATATTACTGATGACATAAGTATTCTTAAAGCATTTAATCCTAAGTATGGTATCAAACTATTAATAGAATACCCGCAAGGCTTCTATATCCTTGGCGGGGTTTTTCTTTGTACGACAGGTGCTGAGGCATTGTATTCTGATCTGGGGCATTGCGGCAAATGGAATATACGGTACTCCTGGATCTTCGTAAAAACCTGCCTCGTCATAAATTACCTGGGACAGGGAGCATGGCTTCTCAGTAATTACAAGGGTAAAGAAATTACAGCAGAGATGATCAATGCGGGTTTTAATCCTTTTTATGGTGTAATGCCTCACTGGTTCCTCTACTTCGGTATTGCCATAGCTACGGCTGCTGCTATTATTGCCAGCCAGGCACTCATCTCCGGTTCCTTTACTCTGATCAGTGAAGCGATTCGCCTGAATTTATGGCCGAAGTTCAAAATTAATTATCCGACAGAAGCAAGGGGGCAACTATTCATTCCGGCTATCAACTTACTGCTCTACATCGGGTGCATCGGTATTGTCCTTTATTTTCAAAAAGCGGCCAATATGGAAGCGGCTTATGGACTGGCTATTACTTTATGCATGATCGCGACCTCCATTTTGTTTGCCAATTTCCTCGTACTCCGGCGAACCAAACCAATATTTATCTATCTATACCTTGCTGTTTTTTTAACCATTGAACTTTCTTTTCTATTTGCCAATATTCAAAAATTTCCTCACGGCGGTTATGTGGCGCTTGTAGTAGCAGGCGTATTATTCCTCGTCATGTATGTTTGGTTCAGGGCGAGAAAAATAAAGAATCGTTATGTGGAATTTGTCAGGCTGGAACATTATGTACCCAAGATACAGGAGCTGAGTAACGATAAATCGGTGCCAAAATATACAACACACCTGGTCTATTTAACCAGCGCTGATAACAGTAAGGAGATCGAGCACAAAATAATTTACTCCATCCTGAATAAAAAACCTAAGCGGGCCGATATTTACTGGTTTGTACATGTGGATACACTGGACGATCCTTATACCAGCGAATATAAAGTTGAACATATCATTCCCAATGATATCATCCGTGTTGATTTCCGCCTGGGATTCCGGGTACAGCCAAGGATCAACCTGATGTTCCGCAAAGT
>DATHDV010000029.1:0-5489 GCA_035318845.1 Chitinophagaceae bacterium | reverse complement strand
TTATGGAAGAAAAAACTTGTCATTGATGCGGGTATCAGGAAAAATGATTTTGCAAATCCATTCATTACTCCCGGTATCAGCAGCAGCACGGTTTTCAAATCACTGCAGGTAAGCCTGCGGATACCTAAATACCCCAGTATCACTGTTGGCTATGCTCCTTCATCACAACTAACGGTACTCGATAATCATCGCCTTGCAGAAAATCAATATTATACCCTGAATGCCGTTTTGAGTCATTCATACAAAGCAAAACAGGTGGGGATGGTTACCAATGCGATGTTCCTGAAATTTTATAATAACAGTCCTGATACCGGGTTTATATATTATAATGCATCCAGTTTTGCTGTGACACAGATTTTTTATCTGAAGAAATTGCAGTTGCAATCCGGACTTACGGTTACTGATCAGCAGGAGTTACGGGTTTTGACCCTCGATCAATCTGCTTCTTATCAATTAAAAGGATGGTTATCATTAGCAGGCGGATTGAATTACAACCGGGTTGCTAATAATAGCACTCATTGGGGGGCTTCCGCCGGAATAAACCTGACAGTTAATAAAATCGGGATCATACAAATGAATTATGATAAAAATTACCTGCCGGGAACTAACCGGAACCTGTTGCCTGTACAGACAGGCCGGATAAGTTTCTACAGGTCGTTCTAAAATAAGGAATCTGATTATGAACAGTTGAACAGATAAACCGATGTATATGAGAAAAACAATTGTTATACTGAGTTTTTTTGTGTCATTAACGGGCACTGATATGTTCGCCCAGGTGCAGATTCAAACAACCCTGCCAACAGTGGGACTGGTTCAGAAAAACCAGTTGTGGAATCTTGTATTGCTGAACAGTTCAAATAGTTTACTTTATGGCCGTTTGGAATTGGTATTATTTGACCGCCAGACTTCGCAGGAACTGATGACCGCTTCAACGGCAGAGTTTTCATTGGTAAAGGGATCTGTAATTATCAATGTCAACAACCTCAGCCCGGTTCAGTATAATTATATTGGTATAGCCCCGGATAAAAATATAAACACATTACTGCCGGTTGGAGCTTACTCTGTTTGTTACACATTTGTAAGAGATCCCAATACTGACAAACGGGAAATACTGGCAGAAGAATGTGTGTCATTTGATGTGGAACCCTTAAGTCCCCCAATGTTGTCTTTTCCTGCCGACAGTTCTGTACTGGAAACAGCACCTACGCAGTTTAGCTGGACACCGCCCACCCCGGCGGTCCTGTTGAACCGCTTGCATTATGAAGTACTGATAACTGAAGTGCAGTCATCTCAAAAAGCGGCCGAAGCACTGGAAGAAAATATTCCATTTTTCAGCAATGACCAGGCTCCCAATAATTTCATGACATACCCTGCTGCCCAGCCGGCCTTTGAAAAAGATAAATGGTATGCCTGGCAGGTCATAGCAAGGGATGATAATAATTATGCCGGCAAAAGTGAAGTATGGGTATTTAAAGTGGCGAAACAAAACCCGGTACAGGCAATAATTAATGGCACCGCCTATGTGCAATTACAAAAGAACGGGAGTGAAAAAACGATAGCACCAAACGGCAACCTCCGCTTTTATTATTTTAACCAGCTGGCCGATACAGCAGCAGTGGTTACGGTGACTGATCTTACAGAAAAAACTAAAAAGGACGATGTGGTCTTTACAATACCGCTGGCAAGGGGACAGAATTTTATTCAAAAAGATATTTCAAAGATCATCAGGTGGGAAGAAGGCCACGTGTATAAGTGGCAGTTGCAAAATTCAGCGATGGAGAAATGGAATATTATGTTTGAAATAAAAAAATATAAGGAATAAATGTGCAGGAATAAGGTGTATAAAAATTAAACAAATGAAAGTATGATACAGTTGTTGTCTTCAAAATTTCAAAAGCATGCGGCTTGTTTTATCCTCCTGACTTTTTATATGAACACGGTATTGGCAGGCAGGGGATATTTGTTTGGCGGCCAGGATAACGCTGAAAAAAATTATTCATTCTCTGATTCGTACTGGAATTTTAAAATTATTCCTCCCGCAGATAAGATAATAGCAGAACCCGGAAAAACCCACAGCAATACGAAAGCAAATGATATGGAGGAGCCGGTTAAAAAAATACCGGTTAATGAGAAAGAGAAGCCTGTAATTAATGATGAAGAAAAAAAAGTAGACATCGGCGGCCCCGACCAGCCGGAGATGACGGCCTTTAAAGCCGCAGGTGCTAATAATATGGTGGATTTGTTTACAGGAGATTTTTCCTACAATATACCATTGGGTGAAGTGGGCGGCTACCCACTAAATATTTTTTACAACGGTGGCATAAGCATGGACCAGGAAGCCAGTTGGGTAGGCCTGGGCTGGAACATAAATCCCGGCAACATAACCCGGAATAAGCGGGGTGTGCCGGATGATTTTAATGGAAACGATACGATCAAAAAAGAGATGAATATTAAACCGCAGATCACGGTGGGAGTGGGCGGTGGTATAAGTTATGAGTTTACAGGCTTCCCTATGCCAAAAATTTTCAAAGATGCGAAAGCATCGATTAATGGAGGAATATTTTATAATAATTACAGGGGAGTGGGGCTGGAGATGGGAACAAGGTTTAATGTTTTGAAGCTTTTAAAGAATATGGGAGATGGTAAAACCGTCCCCACGGATACCAAAGCAGAAAAGGATCCAACCAAACCGGAATTGGCATTTAATCTTAACTCGCAGTCAGGGGTAAATGTTAACGCTTCTCTTGGTATACAAATTAATGGCGAGTTAAAAAATAATGTACAATATGGTACTAATTTATCCCTTTCCGCAAATTTTAATTCAAGAATTGGGTTGAGTAGTATCAGTTTATCAGGTGAAGTCACAAAGACAAAATATAGCTTTAAAAATCACAGTTTTTTTGTGCCTAAGCTCGGTAGCTTAACATGGGTGGAACAAAAATCAACTTCAGGCCCTGCTTTTAATTCTTCTTCTGCGCTTAGTTTTGGAATACCTTCCATTACTCCTTCGATCAATATGCCCTTAACTCACAGGAACTATAACCTGGGAGTGAAATTTGGAAGCGAAGTCAAGCCAATGCAACTGCAGGGAGTAAATATATATGGTTACTACTCCGAAGCAAAACTTTCAGATAAAGACAAAATACAGACAAAACCTGCTTACGGTTATCTCTATTACCAGGATGCAACTGGTAACAAAGATGCCATGCTTGACTTTAACCGGCTTAACGATGTTGTTTATACAAAGAACAACCCAACAATTGCAATCCCTAATTACACTTTTGATGTTTTTGCAATAAACGGGCAAGGTATTGGCGGTGGCTTCAGGGCTTACCGGGGCGATATAGGCTCTGTACATGATAACTATACCCGCAGCCGTGAGAATGCAGCTTCGATAGACGTCGAAATAGGAGTTGGAGATGTAGTTGAATTTGGTGTCAACCTTAACTATGTCCACACACCCACTACCGCCGGTGAATGGCAGGTTGGCAACCTTGCCCGCCAGGAGCTTCAATTCCAGCCAACCATCGGTGTGCATGAGGCAGCCTATTTTAAAAACCCGGCTGAAGCTGCTAAAGTAGATCAGCAGTTTCTCGATAACCTTGGTAACGAAGACCTGGTAAGGATCAGATTAGATGATGCGGCTGCAACCAGGCGGCCATTAGCCATGCCTTCATGGGAACGTTTCTCCAACGGACAAACATACACAGGCGAAACAATATTTGCAGACAACAAAACAAGAAAAGATAACCGGGACAAACGTACACAGGTCATCAGCTATCTTACCGCCGAAGAAGCAACTTATGTGGGGCTTGAAAAGAAGATTTATTATTATCCTGAAAACTATTTTCCCGATGGTCAGTGTAAACACAGTGATGCACTGTTTATTGACAGAGTTGATCGTAGACTGCCCGACATACCGCTAATAAGGAAATCACATCACCTCTCTGAGATCACCGTTACTCAAACGGATGGCAAGCGATACGTATATGGCATACCAGTATATAACCTGAAGGAAGAAGAAGTAAGTTTCAATATTAACAAAGATGCCACAAAAGACCTGGAAAAACAATTAGTCGGCTATAATGCAACTACAGATCTAAAGACTAATAAAAACGGGAAAGACTGGTTTTACGAGAAAGATGCTGTTGACCCCTATGCTCATTCATTTTTACTTACCGGTTTATTATCGCCCGACTATGTGGATGTAACAGGTGATGGTATAACTGATGATGACATGGGAACCTCCGTTAAATTCAATTACTCAAAAATTGCAACTTCTTCAAGGGACATAGGCTTTGGCTGGCGGGCTCCATTTACCGGTGAAGCCGGGCAGGCTGCTTACAATGACGGGCTGAAAACGGACAAAAGCGATGATAAAGGCCATTACACTTATGGTGAAAGGGAACTCTGGTACCTTAATTCCATAGAATCAAAAAACATGATCGCCACTTTTACCATCAGCAGCAGAAGAGATGGTAAGGCAGTGGCAGATGCTATGGGTGGCCGCAGTACAACAGGTATGCGTCAGCTTGACAAGATTGATATTTATTCCAAAGCAGAATGGGTAAAAACTACGGGTACAAAAAAGCCCGTAAAAACTATTCACTTTGAATATTACGATCAGGCAGGAGAACTCTGCCATAACACTCCTGATAACGGTAATTCGGGCGGCGGAAAGCTTACGCTGAAACGTATTTGGTTTACCTATAATGGAAATGAAAAACTAAAGAAGAATTATTACTCTTTTAAATATAATGCGGTGAACCCGGATTACAACCGTACTTCCAATGATCGATGGGGAACATATAAACCTGCATCTGCTAACGGGTCATCTGTTGGTTATATGGACTTTTCTACAGTTGACAATGCAGACTATCCTTTTGCTGACCAGGATAAGAGCACAGCAGATGCAAATGCCGCTGCCTGGACCTTGAGTGAAATAACGCTTCCTTCGGGCGCCAAAATAAAAGTGGATTTTGAAAGCGATGACTATGCTTATGTGCAGGATCGCCGGGCGGCACAAATGTTTAAGATCGCAGGATTTGGCAAAACACCATCAGATGATCCATCACCTTATTTGTATAATGCTAATTTTTCTGAAGATAACCTGTATATTTTTATTGATGCACCTGCCACGAGCAAAAGCGAAATATATACAAAATATTTAGAAGGGATTAACCAGCTTTTTATGAAACTCTGGGTAAGGATGCCACATGACCAATATACTGCCGGTACGGATTATGAGGCCATACCCATCTATGCACTTATTGATAATTATGGCCTTGTTGATAATAACCGCTTTTGGATAAAAGTTCAGGGAGACAGGGGCAGGTATTCCCCCATGTTTTATAATTCCATGCAATTTCTTATCAAGAACCTTGCTTCAAAGGCTTACCCCGGATCAGATGTTAAAGGCAACGGACCATTGGGTATACTGAAGGCGATGGCAGGTATGGTTTATAGCGTGATTTCACTTATAGGCGGCT
>DATHDV010000028.1:0-6938 GCA_035318845.1 Chitinophagaceae bacterium | reverse complement strand
CCGCTATATCAATTATGCTTTATACGGTCTTGCCGAAATAGCGATCGCTGCCTGCGATCTTGCTGAAGTATTGGGCATGGCCATCGGTATTCAATTACTCACCGGGCTTCCGTTGATCTGGGGCGTATCGATCACTGTGCTGGATACTTTCCTGTTCCTGCTCCTGCAAAGACTTGGCATGCGGAAAATGGAAGCCTTTATTATTGCACTGGTTGGCATTATAGGTATCTCATTTCTTATCGAGATCATTTTAGCCAAACCAAACCTCCTCGAAGTAGGGGCCGGTTTTGCACCATCCATTCCCGGCAACGAAGCCTTATATATTGCTATTGGAATTATTGGTGCTACTGTCATGCCGCATAATTTGTATTTACATTCTGCATTGGTACAGACAAGAAAATTCAAACGGGATAAAAAAGGGATCAAACGTGCATTGAAATTAAATTTCATTGACAGCACCATTGCACTCAACCTTGCTTTCTTTGTAAATGCCGCCATACTGGTACTCGCTGCCACTGTTTTTTTTAAAAGCGGCCGAACGGATGTAGCTGAAATAAAAACGGCACATGAATTACTCAATGATTTTCTCGGTACTAAACTGGCACCAACACTTTTTGCTGTGGCATTGATCGCAGCGGGACAAAGTTCCACCATCACCGGAACGCTGGCGGGGCAAATTGTAATGGAAGGTTACCTGCACCTTCGTATCAACCCATGGATACGAAGACTGATGACAAGGTTGATCGCCATTATTCCGGCCGTCATCGTCATCCTTATCAATGGTGAAAAAAATATTGACAGCCTGCTAATACTAAGCCAGGTGATACTGAGTCTGCAATTAGGATTTGCGGTCATCCCGCTGATTCTTTTTGTGAGTAATAAAAAAACAATGGGCGATTTTGCCATCAAACCGCTTACGAAAATAGTGGCATGGGTCATTACCACTATTCTTGTTTACCTCAATCTGCGTATGGTGACGGAACAAGCCGGTGGTTATTTCGCCACACCAGGAAATATTCTCTGGAAAGCAGTCATTATAGCGGGCGGGTTGATATTTGTAGCTTTACTGATCATTTCTGTTCTTTATCCGCTCATGGGCAAAAAACGTCGTGATACTCATGAACAATTACACCCGGATGCAAGCGGCCTGCAACAGATCGCCGTGCCGGTATATAATAAAATTGCCGTAGCGCTGGAGTTCAGCGAGAAGGATGAAAAATTATTATCGCATGCCATCGGGCAGGCTCACAAAAACACTTCCTTTGTTCTTATACATGTGGTAGAAAGTGTACCGGCTAAATTATTGGAACAGGAAAGTGATGACCTGGAAACAAGGACCGACGAAGAGCATATCAATTTTTATGCGGAAAGGTTAAAGCAAATGGGATATGAAGCTTCAGGCGTACTTGGATTCAACCGGCGTTCAAGAGAAATTGTCCGCATCATCAAAGAAACCAAAGCAGATATGCTGGTCATCGGCGCCCATGGTCATAGCGGCATCAAAGATTGGTTCTATGGACAAACAATTGATTCGGTAAGGCATGAATTGAATATACCGGTGCTGGTGGTGAATGTGTGAGGGGGACTGGGGATTGGCTAGTGGCGAGTAGGAACGGGCAATCAAATTTTTTTTGAAGAGCTAAATAATATTTTAATCCCTTCAATAATTTTTTTTATTAATCTTTAGTGAGTGAACAGCAATAAGTCGCCACTAGCCAATCTCCACTAGTCACTAGCGACTGTCTTTCTCGAATGATTACGTATCAAATGCTTGAACCGGCTGAATGTTTCCGGTTTGATATTAAGATAAGAAGCTAAAAATTTCTGCGGTACCCGTTGCATCAGTTCGGGATTCCTGGTTACAAAATTCAGGAACCTTTCCCTGGGCGTCATTTTCACCAATTGCATCTGCCACTTGTCTTTAATAACCATGGCATAGGTAATGAGTAATCTTGCCAGGTGCTCCATCCGGTGTGATGAAGCATATATTTTTTCCAGGTCATCATGCGTAATGGATACTACCGTGCTGGGCTCTATTGTTTCAATAAAATATTCGGATAGCTGGCGGCTGTGAAAGGATTCCTGGCTTACTATTAATTGTCCTTCCATGGAGATCTGTGTATTGAACTCCTGACCTCCTTTTTTATAATACTTCCTTATCAACCCGCTTGCAATAAAATTGAAATAATTCTCTACCTCGCCTTCCCGGGTAAGCACCTCTTTTTTTCCAAACCGCCGGACCTTGCATACCGGTAAAATATGCTGGTTAAACTCACTTTCTGTCAGCACAGTGAATTTGTTGAGGTAATCCCTGAATGATTTTAGCGACTCCATAAATGAATGAACCATAAAAGGTACAATTTTTTCTCTTGATCCAAATCAATCGTTCAAAATATTCCCATGGCAAACTTCTGTCCAAATCCGGATGCTCAGGCTGACTTAGGTCACTTCCGGGAATGATTGTAGATTTGCAAGCCTGTTAATCAAGCAGGTATAAAAAACAAAATTCTTTTTAATTATGGCTCAAAAGATCAAAGTTGCCAACCCGGTAGTGGAACTGGACGGCGATGAAATGACAAGGATAATCTGGAAGTTCATCAAGGACAAACTTATTCTCCCCTACCTGGACCTTGACATCAAGTATTATGACCTCAGTATGGAACACCGGAGAGATACCGATGATAAAGTGACAGTTGATTCAGCACATGCTATTAAAAAATATAGTGTGGGAATAAAATGTGCTACCATTACTCCTGATGAAGCAAGAGTCATAGAGTTTAAACTGCCGAGAATGTTGCCGAGCCCGAACGGAACCATCCGCAATATCTTAGATGGCACTGTTTTCCGGGAACCGATCGTTATCAGTAATATACCCAGGCTGGTTACCAATTGGAAAGCGCCAATCATTATAGGTCGTCATGCTTTCGGTGATCAGTACAAAGCTACGGATACGGTGATAAAAGGAAAAGGGAAACTGACCATGACATTTACTCCCGAAGGCGGTGGTGAACCGCAGACATTTGAAGTGTTCAATTTTAAAGGCGATGGCGTTGCATTAAGTATGTATAACACCGATGAAAGCATCATGGGTTTTGCAAGAAGTTGTTTTAATATGGCATTGAGCAAAAAATGGCCGCTGTATCTTTCTACAAAAAATACCATCCTGAAAAAATACGACGGGCGATTCAAAGACATCTTTGAAGATATCTACCAGAAAGAATTTAAAGCAAAGTTTGATGCCGCTAAGATTACTTACGAACACCGCCTGATCGATGATATGGTAGCAAGTGCTTTAAAATGGAACGGCAATTTTGTCTGGGCCTGTAAAAATTATGATGGCGATGTGCAGAGTGATACCGTTGCACAGGGTTTCGGTTCTCTCGGTTTGATGACATCTGTTTTAATTACACCCGATGGAAAAACCATGGAAGCCGAAGCGGCACATGGTACGGTAACAAGACATTACCGTGATCACGAGGCCGGCAAACCAACATCTACCAATCCTATTGCCAGCATCTTTGCATGGACAAGGGGTTTGGCCTTCCGTGGAAAGTTAGATAGCAACCAACCATTGATCGAGTTTTGCCATGCGTTGGAAGAAGTTTGTGTTGAAACCGTAGAAGAAGGTAAGATGACCAAGGACCTTGCTGTTTGTATCCATGGCAATAAAGTGGAGCATGGGAAGCATTTCTTATACACCGAAGAGTTCCTTGATGCAATAGATAATAATTTGAAAAAGAAATTGTCACCCTGAGCCTGGCGAAGGGTGGATGCGATAGATCAGAACCTTCAGAAAAAATTGAAATAATATTCGCCGATTTATCTAAAATGAAAGTATTACCGGTATTATTTTTCCCCCTATTTCTATTTTGTTCTTTAAATGGGCAAACTATCCCGACTGATAACAAGTTGATCAGCCGGCAGGATTCAATCGTTAATGATGCCGTACAGGATCTTTTGAAAATATCTCCTATACCCGGGCTCTCCATAGGTATATACCAATCGGGAAGGTCATCGACCTATAATTATGGAGAAACAGAAAAGGGAGGAAACAAATTACCTTCGGCAAATACCATCTATGCCATAGCTTCTATTTCAAAAACATTTACTGGTATCTTGTTGGCAAAGGCAGCTATTGAAAAAAAATTAAACCTGGATGATGATATAAGAAAATATTTAAGCGGCTCTTATCCAAACTTAGCGTACAAAGGTCGATTCATCAAACTCAAATACCTTACTAATCACCGCTCAGGAATCCCCTTTTCATTGCCTGACGATCCTGCAATGATGCCGGGTTTCAATAATGATCTGGAACCATGGGCCACCCGGGTGCAACAGCAATACCAGCATTACACAAGAAATGATTTTTACAAAGACCTGCACCTTGTTAAACTGGATACCGTCCCGGGTTACAATGCCAGTTACTCGAATGCCGCTGTTCAATTGTTGAGTTATATTTTAGAAAAAGTATATCATAAACCTTTTGAGAGTATTTTAAAAGATAAGATCACAGTGCCCTTACAAATGACCAGCACAAAAATTACGCTTACAAAGATGGATAGCCTTCATCTTGCAAAGGGTTACGATGAAACGGGTCTTCGATTACCTTATATACCGGACCTGTTTCTTGGAGCGGCTTCCATTAAATCAACCGTCAATGATCTGCTGAAATACATAAAATGGAATGTAAAAGAAAAGGACGAAGCCGTTAAACTTTCGCATCAAAATATTTGGAGAGATAATGATTATTATTCTACAGGACTGAACTGGCAGGAACTACATTCAAATGGATCTACTGTTATATGGCAATCAGGTATGATCCCGGGTTTCCAAAGCTTTTGTGTATTCTATCCGGGCCTGGATATGGGAATCGTTGTGTTGAGTAACGAATCAGAAAAAACCTTGGGTCGCAATTTAGAATCAATGATCAACCAGATCATGCCAAAATTGAACAAACGGGTGGTTTCTCTTCCTTGAAATAATTTTTACAGAAAGCATCTTACTTGGAAGCTTTTTCCATTGTATCCAGCATTTTACCCGGATGAATATCCTTTGACAATTCTTCGATCTCCTTATCCTCCGCGATCTCGATATTCATAGTTTTTGCGATAGTTGTAACTAAGGTTAAGATCCTGGTGACCTCGTGTTCAGTAAGCAAGCCCACTTGCAGGTCCAACTCGGCCCGCTTGTCAAATTCGGCATTCATTTGTTTTTGTCCTATCAGTACAAAACTGGTCAGGAAGATCGCTTCTACCGCCGCAAAGGTAGCCATGACGATAAAACTAGGATCGAATGGTTTTAAACCCAGGAGACCGAGGTTCCAGGCGATCCAGGTTCCAAACAAAATAACATGGATAAAAACTGACAGCATCGTTCCTGCAAAAGAAGCTATTGTATGGGCGATCTTATCGGCCAGGCTTCTTTTGTCCTGGTCCTGCTTTTTTCTGTTCAGGAGTGCGTTAACATTTCTTTCAACGATTTTTGCTATATCAGGTGCTTTATGCCCGGGATTACTCATAAAAATATCTTTCACATAGTACCAGAATAATTATGCCAACTTCATATTGTGGTCCCGCGAAAAAGAATCTTTTTAACGCATATTTTTTTGCACCCATGCTCTATCTTAGCCTTTTTAATAAAAATCAGTTATGAATGAAATAAATAAAACCTCGTTTGCTCCGCAGCTTTATATAAAAAGCGGGGTTATGGATATCGATTTCTATACAAAAGCCTTTGGAGCCATTGAACTGAGACGCTGGACAAATGATGACGGCAGCATACATGTTGCGGAACTATCCATAAACGGTGCCTTGTTTCATCTTCATGAAGAAACGCTTGCATCCGCTTCCTTTAGTCCGGAAAAATATAATGGAACAACTGTAACTATTGGACTATTCGTCCCCGATGTAGATGCTTTCATGAGCAGGGCCATAGATGCAGGTGCAAAAGAGATCTCCCCGGCGAAGGATTATGAATACGGATACCGGCAGGGGAAAATAAAAGACCCATTTGGACATCATTGGATGATCGAGATGAAAATATAAGAACCCGACCAACATCAATTGAGATCTCAAAAAATTGACCACCTTAGATAAATGGATCAGCAAATAAAGAAATAAGCTATGAATATTCTTGTTTTTGGTGCATCCGGAAAAACGGGACATGAATTGGTCCGGCAAGGATTACTCCAGGGACATTATGTAACAGCATTTGTCCGCGATCCTGCAAAACTTACTGTAAAAAATGATCGGCTAAAAGTCATTCGGGGAGATGTAAAAGATCTTGTTGCAGTATCATCTGCAATGAAGGACCAGGATGCCGTATTATCTGCATTGGGCGTATCAAAACCATTAAAAAGCGATCCCGTAGTTATTGAAGGAATAAGGAACATCATTGCCGTCATGGAACAAACAAATGTAAAGCGATTCATCTATTTATCATTTATGGCTGTCGGGGAAGGGCGGAAAGATGGCGGCTTCCTGATGAAAAATATTATAGCAAGAATCGTTCGCCATGAGATCGCAGACCATGCGGAAAAAGAAAAATTAATTAAAGCAACTCAATTAGATTGGACAATCGTTCATGCACCAAAATTGACGAATGGATCAAAGAAAGGAATATACAGGACCGGGGAAGCCATAAAACCAAGGACCTTTCTTCCCACCCTTTCAAGAGCTGATCTTGCCGACTTTATGCTTAAGCAATTAACTGAGAGAACATTTTTATTTAAACCAGTACGGGTGATGTATTGATAAAATATGGATCAGCAAATCGTTCATATAGCATTAGTGGTGGAAGATTACGACGAAGCCATTCAATTCTATACGCAGAAACTCGGTTTCACTTTAGTAGAAGATACTCCGCAAAGCGAAACAAAAAGATGGGTGCTTGTAAAACCAGCAGGCGCCGGTGAATGTTGTTTATTACTTGCCAAAGGC
>DATHDV010000027.1:0-10620 GCA_035318845.1 Chitinophagaceae bacterium | reverse complement strand
GTTTTCCTTCCCGATAGCTATCGGGATCATTTACCTGCGGGGATATTACATCAGCAAACGCCTGGAAGCTGCCCAGGTCTCCGAACTTTGCGGTAAGCCACTCTCCTTCCCATCGGGCTATCCTGATACTGTTGCCACGGCCGCTTCTTTGTATCAGTATTTTATCTTTCCAATCATCCGGTATTATTTTATCAGGTTTGATCCGGACAGTAACATCATTATGAAGTGGGACTGAAGCGTCGTTTACCTGGTGGGCAGCAGAAACAGCGTAAGTTGATGATGAATTATTCCTGTAATACAATAACTGAACAGTATCATACAAGGTAGTTCCCGGTAAATACATTTCGAAATCCGGTTTCTTTATCTCGTTGACCTGGTTCGGTATCAAATGTGGGCTTTCATATCCCTGCACAGAGTTTATTGCCAGGCTATCATCATGCTGGATTGAAAAATTCAATTGTGATGTATTATTAAGAGCATCCTTTACCTCAATTGTTATTAAATGTATATCGGTATCAGCAAGGCTGATAACTCCATCTCCATTCATTGGCCTGTATGCCACGCCATGCCCGCCGGGTAATTGAGAAAGATGCTGAAGCCAGGCGCCGCCAATATACCGGTATTTGTAATCAATATGTGCATTGATATAAACCGTTTCATCATAATCAATGCTGTCGAGGACAAACTGTATCTGCGGTTCATTATCCAGGTATAGTTTGGCAGCATAAATACCATCCGGGCTTTTAGAATTATTCATCCTGTCATAAGCCTGGATGGCAAAACTGATCTTATTCAATCCCGTTTTAATAACAGGGATCTTTGGAATGATATAACCGCTGTCTGTTTTTTTCAATGGGAAAATAACAGGTGATTGTGCATAGGTGCTTCTGCTGCGGTCATACATCGCCAGCTTAACAATCGTAGGCGCCACATCATCCGAAACAGGAAGCCCGAACAATAAAGGATTCAATCTTTTTTCGGTTTTGGTATCAAAGATCTCAAAATGAAGATGCGGTCCCTGCGAACCACCGGTAGTGCCGCTGAAAGCAATGAACTGGCTTTTGCTGACCGGGAATTGTTTTTTTGTGAAACTTAATTCGATAGCCCAGCTTTCCTGTTTGTATTGCTGCTCTGTTACATATTGTTCCAGTTCCGGGAAAAAATCATTGAGATGAGCATACAAAGTGGAAAGCCCGTTGGGGTGATTGATGATGATGAACCTTCCAAAACTTTGTGGCCTTATGCCCAGGCTTGCAATATATCCATCGGCTGCAGCATATACCGGGAGGTTTTCTTTCTGGTTAGTTCTCAGGTCAAGCCCCATATGCCAGTGATCGGGCCGCAGCTCACCGAAATTGGCCTGCATTTCCATGGGAATACCCAGCGGATTCCGGAAATAATATTTGGGATAGGAAGTCTGTTGAGCCGTAATGGACAACGAAAACCCAACACAAACCGTCAGTAAGGATATCCTGAACTGCATATACAAAATTAGGAATATCAAAATGCCTGCTTGCAGGGTATAGGTCAAAAACATTATTGTTTGTATCTTTTCGTTTTTATGACAATGAAAAAGCTGCTGTGGTTCTTACCACTTACCATCATATTGTATGCCTGTCCTTTTGAATCAAAGGTGCCGATGGCTCCTGCTCCTGTGGAGCCGGTAGACAGTAACCTGGTCGGCTACTGGTATGGCATTATCAAAGATTTCAGTGATATGTTTGGCATTGAAGCATTAGATATCACCAAACAGTCCGATTCGGTATATGCCATTACCCGCTATGGTAAAGCGGTTAAGGGAGATATCATTTTACCCGATACGGCCTATTTCACCGGTTATACTTCTTATATCGGTGATCAGCGTTATATGAATATAGAAGGCACGGTTTTGATCGTCACGCCGCGGCGAAATAAACAACCAGATATTAAAAGGGAAAAAGTTTTTTACCTCTCCGCCATTGAACGGCGACATGATACACTATATGTAAAAACTATATCTGAAGATTTTTCAACCCGGAAGATCTTCAAAAGCCCGGATGAACTGAAACAATTCGTTACTGATCTTATAGCCCAGCAAAAAAATATTTATGACGACCAATATTCCCTTTCTTACCGGAAAATAGCTAAGCCGCAACCGGTCAAGCCATTTTAAAACCGAAGTCATTCTATGCAATACCTTCCAATATTAGTTTTGGCACTCATCGTGGTCCTGGTCAGTTCGTATTTTATTTCCAGGTCTGCCTATAGAAAACTGGTAAGCTCGCAAAACAAATATGCTTTAGCTATTGCTATCCTTATTTTCCTTGTAAGTGTTGTCATCCTTGGTTTTCTCATCATTGAACTGGTCATTAATAATATCAGGATCGAACGTTAACGGATCTATTTCGCTTTTGTCTCCTTATCAGCCATTCAGCTAAGAATAAGTTCGGCACAAAACCTATCCAGGCCTGAATAATATAAAGTGTTTCCGGTGAGATAATGAATAAAGAGGAAAGTACCGGCTTCCATACCCTTAATGTTATGGCAGAAAAAGTAAGGGCATAGCTTCTTATCATGTATTTCTTATGTTGTGTGATATTTCCTTTCCTTATTTCCAGAAAAGCTTTCAATGTGAACCAAAACCAAAGCAGATCGAGAATGATAAAAGCGATCTTGCCCGGCAAGCCACCATTTGCATGAACGGCCATGATCATTCCGGTAGGGAAGTTGATATAAAGAATGGCGGTCACATATATCCTGCCCATGAAACGATGGAGCTTCCTATGTTCATTCAATATGTATGTTGAAAATTGTGTGAACCCTGCCAGCAATGTCATAATAGCTGAGAAGACATGGATGTAAAAAGCTGTTCGCCAGAACCGGTTATTGACATACTCCTGCTTGACCTTCAGGAATCCCACATCAGGCCCCAGTGTAACATGTTCCAATATGATCCGGATCATCAGGTAGGTTACGGCACAAAGTACGAGGTAGACCAGCAGGTCTTTTGTCGTCGTCTTTAGTATTGATCTCAATTCGCTCACAATCCAAATTTACCCCGGGAAACTAAGCCAATTTCTCCTGTTATTCCCTTAGTTTTGCTTCCCGGAATACAAATTGCATTGACCCCTCCTCCCGCCATTGGCGGGAGAAAAAAAAAATGCCAAAAGACTCCTCGATCAAATCAGTTCTCATTATCGGCTCCGGCCCAATCATTATCGGACAAGCCTGTGAATTTGACTATGCCGGAACACAAGCTGCCAAAAGTTTGCGGGAAGAAGGAATAAAAGTTATCCTTATCAACAGCAATCCCGCCACCATCATGACCGACCCGATGATGGCGGACCGTGTTTATTTATTACCACTCACTGTTGAAAGCATCGAACAGATCTTACAGGAAAATGAATCCGATGGCTATCGGATTGATGCTGTTCTCCCAACCATGGGAGGACAAACCGCATTGAATCTTGCCAAAGAAGCAGAAGACCTTGGCATCTGGAAACAATATAATATACGGTTGATCGGTGTAGACATTAAAGCGATCGACAAAGCAGAGGACAGGGAAAAATTCCGGCAATGGATGATCGAACTTGGCGTGAGTGTGGCTCAGGCCAGGACAGCCAATTCCTATTTAGAAGGAAAAGAATTTGCCCAGGAAATAGGATTCCCGCTGGTGATACGTCCTTCATTTACATTAGGAGGAACCGGCGGTGGTTTTGTACATGATAAAGATGAACTGGATGAAGCATTGAATCGTGGTCTGCAAGCTTCTCCTATTCATGAGGTATTAGTTGAAAAAGCTGTATTGGGCTGGAAAGAATTTGAATTGGAATTGCTTCGTGATGCGGCAGATAATGTTTGTATCATTTGTACCGTAGAGAATTTTGACCCGATGGGAGTGCATACCGGTGATTCAATAACAGTTGCTCCTGCCATGACGCTCAGTGATACTGCCATGCAGTTAATGCGAAATACGGCCATCAGGATGATGAGGGACCTGGGGAATTTTGCCGGTGGTTGTAATGTTCAGTTTGCACTGAATCCCGATACGGAAGAGATCATTGCCATTGAGATCAATCCGAGGGTAAGCCGTTCATCGGCGCTGGCCAGTAAAGCAACGGGTTATCCCATTGCAAAAATTGCAGCTAAACTTGCTATCGGTTATAATTTGGATGAACTGGAAAACCAGATCACCAAAACAACCTCGGCTTATTTTGAACCGGCGCTGGATTATGTGATCGTGAAGATACCAAGATGGAATTTTGACAAATTCAAAGGCGCCAATGATACACTTGGCCTGCAAATGAAAAGTGTAGGTGAAGTAATGGCCATCGGAAGAAGTTTCAATGAAGCCATTCAAAAAGCATGTCAGAGCCTGGAGAATAATGCAGTAGGACTTGGTTATTATGGAAAAAGCATGATGCATGCTGAAGAGTTGCTGGAGTATATCAAAATACCAAAATGGGACCGTCTCTTTCGTATCAAAGATGCATTGATGGCGGGTATATCTGTTGGCACGATCTCCAAAGCCACCAATGGCATCGACCGCTGGTTCTTGTATGAGATCCAGAAAATATGCCAGCTGGAAAAAGAAATTGCAAAGTATGACCTCGAAGATATGCCGCTTGCATTATTAAGAGAAGCAAAAGTAAATGGCTTTAGTGATGAACAGATAAGCCGGATACTGGAGCATGGTGATGAAGAGGATGTATATAAAAAAAGAAAAGCGGCCGGTATTACAAGAGTATATAAAATGGTGGACACCTGCAGCGCCGAGTTTGAAGCAAAGACTCCATACTTCTACTCCACTTTTGAAGAAGGAAATAATAATGAAAGCAAGGTCTCCGATAAAAAGAAAATTATTGTACTCGGTTCAGGCCCCAACCGTATCGGGCAGGGCATTGAGTTTGATTATTGCTGTGTACATGGATTGCAGGCCATAAAGGAATGCGGCTATGAAGCCATCATGGTAAACTGCAATCCTGAAACGGTAAGCACTGATTTTGACATGGCCGATAAATTATATTTCGAGCCGGTGTATTGGGAACATCTTTGGGAAATTGTTGAATTGGAAAAACCCGATGGTGTCATTGTACAGCTTGGCGGACAAACAGCATTGAAACTGGCGAAGCTTTTACATGAGAAAGGGATCAGGATCGTCGGTACATCTTTCGATAGCCTGGATATTGCTGAGGACCGCGGTCGCTTTTCCGATCTGCTGAAAGAATTAGAGATCCCTTATCCCGATTACGGCACGGCCTGGTCGGTTGATGAAGCCATAACGGTTGCCAACAAAGTAGGATACCCGGTGCTGGTTCGTCCTTCGTATGTATTGGGTGGGCAAAGAATGAGAATTGTACTGAATGATGAAGAAGTGGAAAAAGCCGTGGTGAGTTTATTGAAACATATTCCCGGTAATAAAATACTGGTTGATCATTTCCTGGACCGCTGCCAGGAAGCAGAAATAGATGCCATCTTCGATGGAGATGAATTTCATGTCATGGGCGTGATGGAACATATTGAGCCTGCCTGTATCCATAGCGGCGACAGTAATGCGGTATTGCCGGCATTCAACCTTTCCCCACTTATCGTACACACGATGGAAGAATATTCTGAAAAGATCGCAAGAAATTTAAAGATCAAAGGCCTTATCAATATCCAGTTTGCCATTAAGGAAGGTAAAGTGTTTGTGATCGAAGCCAATCCCCGGGCATCCAGGACAACTCCTTTCATTGCAAAAGCATATCAAATACCTTATTTGAATATTGCCACCAAGATAATGCTGGGTAAATATAAATTAAGCGACTTCACTTTTGAAAAGAAATTGACCGGCTTTGCCATTAAGGAACCGGTATTCAGTTTCAATAAATTTCCCGGTGTAAACAAAGAACTCGGGCCCGAGATGAAAAGCACCGGCGAAGCAATCCGTTTTGTAAAAGACCTGCGGGATCCTTACTTCCGGCAATTGTATAAAGACAGGAGTATGTATTTGAGCAAGTAAATTCCCTCCCCTGTTTGTTCCTTTTGAACCAGTTTCCTGTTAATATTAAATCCAGAATAATACTTGATAAGCTGTTCAGGATTTTTTAATTTGTTCTCTCATGCCAAATGAAAAAAAAATTACCCATATTTATTATTGGCAGTTTGTTGCTCTCGGGGATAACGGTTGCACAAATTCCTGATATACGTTATGAAAAATATACGATGCAGGATGGTCTCACTCAAAACAGTACGGGGGCTTTGTTGAAGGATAGTCATGGCTTCCTGTGGATCGGAACTAGTTGGGGATTGAACCGTTATGATGGCAGGGTGATAAAGCAGTATAACAAAATTGGTACGAACTTTTTACCTGACCTGGGTATTAATTCAATAGCAGAAGATAAAGATGGAAATATCTGGATTGCTACTCCGACCGGGTTGGGTTGTATGAATCCCTACACGGAAAAATTTACCAATTATAAGGAAGGAACCGGCCCACAAACCATACCCCATGGTTTTTGTTATGTGTATGCCGATAAACAAAAGAATATCTGGGTGGCCGATAGCTATAGTATCTCCCTCTTCGATCCCAAAACAAAAACGTTTACAACATACCCGGTAACCACGGCTGGTAAAGACCCCAGGATAAACAAATATATTGATCGCTTTTTTGAAGACAGTAAAGGCAGGTTCTGGCTGGAAACTTCTTATGGTATCAAATTATTTGACCGCGCTGCAAAAACATATCTCTCTTATCATTTTGACGATACTGATGATAAAAATATTGGAAAAAACGCAACACATGGCATCTTTGAAGACAAAGCAGGTAATATATGGGTGGGCACCTGGAATGTGGGTCTTTTAAAATTTGACCCCGGAAAAAATATTTTTGAGAATTTCCAGCTTATCGGTGAGCCTTTTCAACTTTTAAATAACGTTTCTGATATTAATGCCATTACATTAAACAATCATTACTACTTATTGCTGGCAACCTCTGCGGGACTTGTTTTAGCGGACCCTTTGAAATTAAGTCCCGGTAAACTTCCTGTTGAGAGAATAATATCAGAATCAACTGATGTAAATAATGAATCGCCAGCCGGGAAATCAAGTATCCTGAAAGACGATCAGAATATCTATTGGGTATCCGGTGATGATGGGTTGGGAAAGATTGATATGGGCAACCAGGTTTTTCAATGGAACCCCTTACCGGATAAATCCTTTCTTAATACAGAGATCTTTCATGTGATCCCGGATATAACAGCACCGCGGCAAAAATTGTTTTTAACAACGCAAAAAGGCTGGTGGCAATATGATCTTATTACGCAGGCCTTCAACCAGTACAATCTCCCGGAAAGGCATAAGGAATTACTCAGCAATATCAATCATTTTATTATTGTTGAGAATGGCTATTGGTTTACATCGCAGGTGGGTGTTGGTTTCTATAACCCAACTACCAATGTGGTAAAAGAAATTTCATCCCTTGTAAGTGAAAGAATGGACAACAAAGTTCGCACAGGTTTTATTTGTAAAGACGGCCTGGGGCGGATATGGTTCTCTGTTTACCGGAGTGGTATCCGTATCTATGATCCAAAAACAGAAAAACTGGTAGCGCTGTTTGCCGACAGCACACAACCAGGTAATCTTTATAGCAAAAGTATTTTTGACCTGGAACAGGCTGCTGATGGAAGCATTCTTATCACTTCCGGTGAAAAATTATACCAGGTTGATCCCGGAAATTTATCTTTTCATATCACGGACCCCGAAAAAGCAAACCTATCCTCCATAGAAAGAACAGGACCACGGAAAATTCTATTCGATAAAAAGAACAGGACCCTCTTGTTAGCAAAACAACTAATTTACTCCTATCAACATGGAAAATTAATTCAGCTATACCCTTATTCCGGGTTGGCTGATCTGATTATGGAAGATTTCTTACAGGATGGAAACGGGGATTTTTGGATAACCACCAACCTGGGCTTGTTCAAAACAGATACCGCTTTTAAAGAATGGGTAAACATGAGTGACAAGATCCCGGTAGGAAGATTTGATAAAATTTCGGAAATATTCAGAACCCAGAATGATGAATTTATTCTGGCTGCTGCCGGTAAGATTGGTGTCTTTTCCTTACCTGCATTGAGCAGAAACAACAGACCTCCGATTGTGGTGATCAACCGTTTGAGAACGGGTAAAACAGAACAGTACCTCGTTTCACTAAAGCAAAAACCCTGGGATATATCTTTTAAAGATGCCATCGAAATTGAAGTATCCGCTATTAATTTCTCCAATGAAAAAGGAAACAGGATCTATTATCAATTAGAAGGAAGAGATAATGACTGGGAAGAATTAACCGGTAACCCGGTGATACGATACGACCAGTTGCCGCCCGGCAATTATATATTCAAAGTGAAGGCTATGAACGGAGATGCTGTATGGAGCAAAGAAACTATTCTCTCTTTTAAAGTATTACCTCCTTTCTGGATAACCTGGTGGTTCATCGGATTGTGTGTATTGGCCATTTCGGGAATATTGTATGCTTTTTACCGTTACCGGCTCCGGCAATTGATCCGGGAAGAAAGGCTGCGTTCGCATATCGCAACCGACCTGCATGATGATATTGGTGCTACTCTTAGTTCCATTTCCATTTATAGTGAAGCAATCAAACAGCAAACAACAGCTCTATTACCGCAACTAACGCCGATGCTTGATAAAATGGGAGAAACCAGCCGGGAAATGGTGGGAAATATGAGTGATATTGTATGGGCTATCAACCCGGAAAATGATTCATTTGAAAAAATGCTAAGCCGTATGCAGAATCTGGCCGCAGAATTATGTGCAGTTAAAAATATACTACTCTATTTTACGGCTGATGAAAAACTAAATCATCTGCAATTAAACATGAAACAAAGAAGAAATATCTATCTTATTTTTAAAGAAGCCCTGAATAACGCACTGAAATATGCAAACTGCAGAAATATGAGAGTTGAAATAAGAAAAGAAAATCGTTTAGTGGTCTTGTCGGTAAAAGATGATGGAAAAGGTTTTCCCGAAGTGCCTTTTTCGGAAAACAGGCGGGGTGGCGAAGGATTAAAAAACATGCAACACCGGGCAGCAGAGATCAATGGAGAACTAACAATTGAAACTGGAGAGAATAAAGGAACTCATATTTTACTCAAAGCCAACATCACCTGAATTGGCGATTGGTGGCCGGGATAATAGTCAACATCTTTGGAACATATTATGATCAACGTATGCATTTTTGAAGACAATAAAGCGCTGAGAGAAAGTATGAGTGCCCTGATCGAAAGCAACCCGGATTTCCAATTGGTTGGCGCCTGGCCCGATGCATCAAAAGCAGCACAGCTTGTAAATGAATGTGATCCCCATGTTGTACTGATGGATATCAATATGCCCGGTATCAATGGTATTGAAGCAGTGGTCATCATTAAAAAACAATTTCCCCATGTACAGATATTAATGCAAACTGTTTTTGAAGAAGACGATAAGGTCTTTGCCAGCATTTGTGCGGGTGCTTCAGGTTATGTATTAAAAAACACGGCCCCCTCCAGATTATTGGAAGCTATCAAAGAAGTATATGAGGGAGGTGCTGCATTTACTCCCTCAATTGCCAGGAAAGTTTTAAAAATGGCCGCCCAGCAAAACAGTAATCCGGCAGAATATATCAACCTCTCCGAAAGGGAAAAGGAAGTACTGCAAAAATTGGTCGAGGGCATGAGTTATAAAATGATTGCTGCTTCCCTGAATATCTCCTTTGATACCGTACACAGCCATATTGCGAACATTTACGCAAAATTGCACGTCAATTCCAAGAGTGAAGCTGTTGCAAAAGCCATAAGGCAGAAGCTCGTATAGGCCTGTATTTCTCATATAGATGGACCCGCATAATTCAAACTTCGATTTTTCGGCTCACCCAAATTGACTATTGTTTTCGTTTCCCTTTCTCCTGAATTTTAGGGTCACAAAAAACTATTCGGTATGAAACTAATCATTACAGTCCTTGTGGCTTGCTGTATAAACAGCATGGTATGTGCAAATATTCTTACTGTAAGTAATAATACAACTTACCCCGGTCAGTTCAGCACTGTACAATCTGCCGTTAACGCAGCTACAGCCGGTGATACTATTTATGTTTATCCTTCTTCGGTTTTTTACGGAGAAACAGTAACCATTATTAAAAGGCTGGTGATCATTGGAAGTGGCGCTGATCCACAGCGTCCTTCCAGGCTTACTTCCCATATTAACGCTTTCAATTTAACCAGTTCTGCGGCTTCAGGTTCTGTATTAACGGGTCTTTATTTCCATAGTGCCTTTATAAGTGGATCTGATGTCAACCTTGTCGACAACCTGGTGGTATCTGATTGCCGGTTTGATGGAAATGCTTATTTCTACGGCGGCAATATCCTAATTGAAAATTGCATTTTTTTCAGCAATAGTGGTGCAGGAGGAATCATACAGATCCCTTCTTATAGTGCCGGCAATATTATCCAGGATAATTATATACATGGAGCTCTTGCACTCAGGCCCGGTACCAATACTCTTATTCGCAACAACATCTTTGCCAGTGGCGATGCCAATACTGCTGCATTTACCGATCTCCAGCAAGGAGAAGCATTTGGACCTGCCGTAAGGATCTGGAATAATATT
>DATHDV010000026.1:0-30832 GCA_035318845.1 Chitinophagaceae bacterium | reverse complement strand
CAAATATATAATGTTTAAACATTGATTAATTAAAATATCTCAGAAATATTTGTGAATTAAATTAAAGCCCCCGATTAACCGGGGGCTTTACTTATTAACCCATTTTAGCAAACTATTGGAAGAAAGGAAAAGAAGGAAATTAAGATGCCTGCATCTCTTTGATCTTTTCCCTGATCTTTATTTCGATTTCTTTAGCCAGTTCGGGATTGTCAATCAAAAGTTGTTTTACTGCATCCCGGCCCTGGCCCATTTTATCATTATTATAGCTGTACCAGCTTCCGCTTTTTTGCACGATACCCAGCTCAGTACCCATATCAATTATTTCACCATTTTTAGAGATCCCTTCCCCAAATATGATATCGAACTCAGCTGCCCGGAAAGGTGGCGCCACTTTGTTTTTAACCACTTTCACTTTTACATGGTTGCCAATTGCTTCTTCGCCATCTTTTATCTGTGTCTGGCGGCGGATATCCAAACGAACAGAAGCATAAAATTTTAAGGCATTACCGCCCGTGGTAGTTTCAGGATTTCCAAACATTACTCCTATTTTTTCACGCATCTGGTTTATAAAGATGCAGATGGTATTTGTTTTGGAAATGGTACCTGTCAGCTTGCGCAATGCCTGGCTCATCAACCTTGCATGCAATCCCATTTTACTGTCACCCATCTCACCTTCCAGTTCACTTTTGGGAACCAGGGCGGCCACCGAGTCAATTACAACTACATCCAGTGCTCCGGAAAGGATGAGGCGGTCGGCTATCTCAAGGGCTTGTTCGCCATAATCAGGTTGAGATATTAGTAGATTATCTACATCAACGCCCAGTTTTTTTGCATAGGCGCTGTCAAAAGCATGCTCTGCATCTATAAAGGCACACATGCCTCCTTTCTTTTGTGCTTCAGCGATCACGTGAGTGGCCAGGGTTGTCTTGCCGGAAGATTCAGGGCCATATATTTCTACTACTCTTCCTCTTGGCAGGCCGCCAATACCAAGGGCCACATCCAGCCCGATGGAGCCGGTAGAAATCACTTCCTGCATTGCTTCAGCTTTATCACCCATCATCATCACACTTCCTTTGCCATAATCTTTCTCAATCTTATCCATGGTAAGCTTGAGAGCTTTTAGTTTTTCGCCATTATTGTTTGACATGTCTGTGGTTTTTTCTGATTTTGCCATGATTCAAAGTTAAGTTTACGTATTATATGCCGATCGTTATTTGGACGGAAAATTCTGTTGAAAAAACAAAACTAAATGATTTAGCAAATAAAAACTAATAATTTTTGGAATTTTTTTTGAAGAGGTCACTTGCAATCATCCCGGTAATCTGAATTAAAGCCCGGCTTATGTCATATTTACAGGTTAACTGCTTCGGCATCATTTTTATACAATAGCTATTGTTATTCTATTTTCTAAATTTAAAACATAAAAAACATGTACTACAATCAGTCATGTGCCGCTAAAGGCAATGCTTACGGAAACAGGAATACCCTGTTTATCCGCTCCATGCAACGGGCCGCAGTAAACATTTACAAAACAGAGAACAGTTTTGAAATGCTGGTGTTTGCCCCTGGTCGAATCAAAGAACATTTTCACCTTGATGTGAATGGAAATGAACTCACAGTTTCTTACACCCCACCAGATGGTTTTCCCCGCCCTGAATGGGTGTTGCGGGAATACAGCCGTGGTGGCTTCAAGAGAACCTTCACCCTTAATGAAAGTATCGACACAGGCAACATCTCTGCAAAATATGCAGATGGGGTACTCCAGGTAAGTCTGCCTGTCATTGCAGGTAAAGAAAATGTGAAGAAGGGTATAGTGATCAACTAAACATTGCTGATCTTTTCAATGGGCATCCTCCGATGCCCATTTTTTTTGCCACACAGGTAACCACCTCCACAATCACTAATTTTACCCCATGTCTTTATTCATCTCGTCTCTCAATTCCGGCAGCAATGCCAACTGCTATTATATTGGTAACAGCCAGGAGGCTGTGCTGGTAGATGCAGGACTCAGTTGCCGGGAGACCGAAAAAAGGATGAAGCAACTGGGACTGTCGATGGATGCGGTGAAAGCCCTTTTTATCTCACACGAACACACAGATCATATTAACGGCATGCCGGTTATTTCAAAAAAATACCAGTTGCCGGTTTTTATCACAGACGCTACTTTTCAGAATACGAATATGCGCATCGACCCTCACCTGCTTCATTCATTCAAGCATGCAAAACCGGTTGTCATTGGTAATTTATCCATTACTCCATTTCGTAAAAGTCATGATGCATCCGATCCGCATAGCTTTATGGTCTCTGGTCATGGTATTAATATCGGCGTTATCACGGATATTGGCTATGCCTGCAAACAGGTGATCAAATATTTCCGTCAATGCCAGGCCATTTTTCTTGAATCCAATTATTGTAATGATATGCTGGAAAATGGGAGCTATCCACCCTATTTAAAAAAACGGATCCGCAGTGATGAAGGACACCTGTCGAATGACCAGGCACTGGAATTGTTCGGGCAATGGAGATCCGCTGACCTGCGCCTGCTTATTTTATCGCATTTATCCAAGAACAATAATAAGCCTGAACTGGTGGAAACATTGTTTAAGCGAAAAGCCGGTAATACAAAGATCGTAGTGGCATCCCGGTATGAAGCATCACCGGTATTTTGTATTGATGGTAATATCATTAAAACAATCCGGAAAACAAAAGGCCGGATAACAAAGAACGAAAAACAGTTGTCGTTGTTTTGACATATCACTAATTATAACCAATAGTAATTTTCCCTGTGTTCTTTGCGGCTTTGCGGGAACCACTATTTTTGAATATGCAAACAAACTCTTTCCTGCTTTACGGTGCCAATGGATACACCGGCGAACTGATCGCCCGTTATGCTCATCAATATAATTTGCAAGCCATACTTGCGGGCAGGCGAAAAGAAGTGATCGAACCGCTGGCAAATAAGTTCAATCTTCCTTACAGGATCTTTGATATGAATGATACTGCGGCCGTGATCGCTGCATTAAAAGAAGTAAAAGTGGTGGTCAATGCAGCAGGCCCATTTCAATTTACGGCCAAGCAAATGATAGAAGCCTGTTTACAAACAGGCACACATTACCTGGATATAAATGGCGATATATCCGTATTTGAAATGCTGAAACGATTTGATGCAGCCGCCAAAAAAGCCGGCATCATGTTGCTGCCCGGCGCAGGGTTTGATGTGGTGCCAACCGATTGTATCGCCTTACAATTAAAAAAATTATTGCCCGATGCTGTTTCCCTGCAATTGGCTTTTGCTACATTGGGCGGCGGATTATCGCACGGCACAGCCACCACCATGGTTACTAAATTAGGGCAGGGTGGAGCTATGAGAAAAAATGGAAAAATTATTCCTAAACCTCTCGGACAACATGGAATGTTGGTAGACTTCGGCATTAAGAAATTATTTGTAATGAGTATCCCATGGGGCGATGTGTCCACGGCATATTTTACTACCGGTATTCCCAATATTGAAAGCTATACAGGCATATCCAGAAAAGTTTATTATGTATTAAAACTTCAGTTCCTGTTCAATTGGTTGCTGCGAACAAATTTTGTTCGCAATTACCTTAAAAAGAAAATTAACCGCCGGCCTGCAGGCCCTTCTGATGAACAAAGAAACAAAGCTACCAGTCTTGTATGGGGACGTGCAACGAATGCGGCAGGTAAAATAGCTGTGGTTCGGCTAAGTGGTCCCGAGGGATATACTTTAACAATGCTTGCCACTTTGGTCATTGTACAAAAAGTATTGGCTGGAAATTTTTCAGTTGGCTATCAAACACCAGCCAGTGCATATGGAGAAGACCTGGTGATGGAAATCCCCGGTGTGAAAAGAGAGATCGTCGGTTAAATAATTTCTTGCGCAACCCTATCAATCATTTTATCTCTATCTCTTTCTTTTCACTTTCATTTCCTGTTCTGTCCACGGCAGTAACAATTATTTTTTTAAGCTGTTGCAGTGATGCGCCTGTTCCCGTTGTTCTTTTTATTTCCAGTGACCGGTCATTCCTGTTCAGGACCTGGTAATTCCAGTTGTTGCCATATTGATAATAAACGATCCAGTGAAAAACATCTGCTTCATCCGGATGTGTCCAATTTATTTTACAAAGATTTTCCTGCATCGTTGTGGTAACTGTTGGCGCTACCGGTGCGATATGATCCATCCAGGGACTGGAAGGAACCAGCGCTTGTTTTCTATATACACTCTTCAACAATGTATCCGCCATTCTTGGATTGTTGGTCAATGATGAAATGCTCCAATGCACTACGCCTTTACTTTGCGGGATCATACCGCGATCGATCATGATCTGGTTGATCGTTTCATCGAGATTTTTATCTGTGCTGTCACGACCCACACTGATACCGGGCCAGAGATGGCGGTTCATTTTATTTTCACCGGCCCACCAACCCAGCAATACCGGGAAACTTTGTGCATAGCGGTTCACCGGCCAATACAATTGAGGTGAGAAATAATCCACCCAACCCTTATTCAACCAGAGACGTGCATCTGCATACAATTGATCATACTGATCGAATCCCCCGATCGATTCCGGGTAACCGGGCCGCCAGATCCCAAAAGGACTCACACCAAATTTTACCCATGACTTTTCAGCTTTAATATTTTTATACAATCTTTCTATCAGTTGATTCACTGCATCACGGCGCCAATCTCCGCGGGAAAGTTTACCGCCGCTGTTTTGATAAGCACTCCAACTAACAGAATCGGGAAAATCAACACTGCCATTATAAGAAGGATAAGGATAAAAATAATCATCCATGTGTACGCCATCAATATCATATCGCTTTACGATATCCATCACTACGTTATTGGTGATATCCTGCACTTCTTTCCTGGCCGGGTCCATCCACCAATAACCTTCTTTCAGGTATACTACCAGCTCAGGATGTTTTTTTACAATGGACTGATCACTTATTTCTTTACCGTCCTTATGATGTGCCCGGTAGGGATTCAGCCACACATGCAATTCTATTCCCCGGTCATGAGCTTCCTTTACCCAAAATTCCAGCGGATCATAAAAAGATCCGGGAGCTTTTCCCTGTGTGCCGGTAAGATAATAAGACCAGGGTTCAATATCACTTTTATATAATGCATCAGCCTGCGGCCGCACCTGCAATATGACGGCATTGAAATGATGGACCTGTAAAAAATCAAGCAATGCAATGGCTTCCTGTTTTTGTGTTTCCATTGGCAAACCCGGTTTGCTGGGCCAGTTGATATTGGCTACTGTAGCCACCCATGCCGCCCTGAACTCCTGCATGACCTTTGGAGATGAAGTAGCAGGTTCTTCTGTAGTTAGCTGTTTTGTGTTGGCGCATGAATTCAATAACAGGGCAAAGCAAACAATGCTTAGAGCCGTTGATAATTTTTGGAGCATGATGTATTATATTTAAAAAAGAAGACTTTTAAAGGTAGAATAAAAAAAATCGTAGTTGGCAAAGAGCCGGGCTGCATTTTCCGATAAGACCCAATGTAATATATTCGTATAATTATAATATCTGCATGCAGGCAACAAAACATGAAGGCAATCTCAAAAACAAACCTTTAACTCCTGCTTTTCATAATCTGAAAACAATTACTGACGCACTGCTATGCCCGGTGGCGGATTACAATGCGATCAGGGAAGCGGCTTTATCCCTGAAGTTATTGTTTACTGAAGCGGTGGCTTTTGATTACATGGAACCAGCCAACCAGCCACATATCCTGACTGAATCAGGTTTAGCAATAGGCCCCATGTCGGCCGCCTTCTGCATTATTGATATGATGCGCACCCGGAAATTCATATTGGGTATAAGAGACGCCATTGAAGAAAGATTAAGAATGAATCCGGGCAGACCTGTAACTATTTTATATGCAGGTACGGGACCCTTTGCCACCCTGCTTACTCCATTGACTACGATCTTCAACCCGATGCAACTACAGATGGTATTGCTGGAGATCAATCCTGTGAGTTTCCATTACCTGCAAAAAACAATACAACAGTTCGGAATGGAAGAATATATTGTTGACCTCGTGCAGGCAGATGCCGTTACATATTCTATTCCCCGTAACCAACATCCTGATATCATCGTTTCTGAAACCATGAAACCCGGGTTAGAAAAAGAACCACAGGTGAGTGTTGTTGCCAACCTGTTGTCACAATGCGATCAAAACCCTGTTCTTATCCCGGAACTGATCAAAGTGGATGCCTGTCTTGCGGGCAACATGATTGATGACCCGGATCCGATTATCACTTTAAAAACATTATTGAAGCTGGATGCCGGAACAGCCGTGCAGATCAAAAACAACCCGGAAGATGTACTGGTATTTTCACAAGGCATTTTGGTAACCATCCCCGTATTGCCAGGCTCCCGGTATAACAGGTTGGTGCTTGACACTTCTATCCGGGTATTCAGGCATCATGTTTTAGGCTTTAATGAATCAGGCATTACCCTTCCAAAACTATTAATGGACCTTGCTGCCCTTAAAAAATTTCCTGCCCGATTATTGTTTAAGTACTATATAGAAAGCGAACCGGGGTTCAGAGTTACTGAAATGTAAAACTTTTCATGATTGATAGTCGTGTTGTTCGTGGCCCATGCTGCAAATTATATAGGTTCTCCTGTCAATGAAAATAAATTTACAATCGGTGAAAGATAATTATTCTCCTTGACCCTCATTTCATATCTCCGCTAATTGTTGTTTCTATGGAAGCTTCCATTTCATTGGCCAGCCGGTTGGATGTTTCTGTATTGAGTTGCCGCAGGCGGACGATGATCTTTTCCTTTGAGTCTTTGTAATAATCGGGTTCATCCATTTCTTTTTTATGAATAGCCGGCTGTGAAAATAGTTCCCTTACCCAGTCATTCACTTTTGCATCCACTACCAGGTGAATCCTGGCAGCATTGCTTTTATTATTGACGGAATGCGGCAAATTAAAATTCATATACCAGCATTCGCCTTCTTTTACATTCATCCTTTCTTTATCTAAGTAAAACTCCACTTCATTATTGGTAACAACAGGGATGTGAATTCTGATCTCTCCCATTTCAAAACACAGCTCTGCATCTGTATGTTCTTTTATAACAGCGCCGGCATTCAGCTTCAGCAGGCGTACGGCCAGCAACGGGCATTTGAAAGAAGATAAGACTTCCCTGAAATAAACACAGGGTTCTAAGAAAACGGTATCCTTATACTCCGGGTTGTTTTCAGGGGAAACAAATATATTGCCGGCATCGCCATTAACACTTCGGAGAGGAAGAGCAGTCCAATCACCTTCATAATGGAGTTTCTGGTAGTGAAGTTTCCAGGCGCTGCTATCCATTTGCTGCAGTTCTTTCAGCATTTTTTTTACATCAAAATGAAAAGGTAATTGCAGGTATTTTATCATAACAGAATTCTACGGGATGGAAAAATTTCTTTTTATCTGTGATAATAAATCGTGAAAAGATACTCATTTAATTACAAAAAAGTCATGCAAGGCAATCAGAAATTTTCCCTTCAATTAATAATCATGCTTCATATAATTTTTTTAATTTCAACAGATGATAAAATTAAGACCTGCAGAAGAAAAAGACGATTCATTTATAGAAACAGTTTACCGCTCCACCCGGGAAGAGGAGCTGAACATGACCAACTGGACCGAACAGCAGAAGCGGGCATTTATCAAGATGCAATCAATGGCCCAGCTTGCTGAGTATAAAACAAAATTTCCCGGCGCTGCTTTCCAGGTAATTATTTATAAAAAACAGGATGCGGGTCGTTTTTACACCTGGGAAAATGAGAAGGAGATCCGCTTAATAGATATTACTTTATTACCGCCATTCAGGGGCAAAGGGATAGGCAGCTTTCTTTTGGAAGAGTTAATAAAAAGATCAAATAAGGTTCAAAAGAAAATTTCGCTTCATGTGGAACCGGCCAACCCGGTTTTGAAATTATACCAGCGTTCAGGATTTATTCATATAAAAAATAATGGCCGGCATTATTATATGGAAAGAAACCCCGATTACAGGATTACTGAAGTTTGAACCAGTCAATGATACATTATCTGAATGGCTTTATGCGTTGATGTTTTCAACACAAAGAAAAGCGGAAGATATTTTACAATCAGCATGGCCGCATCAGGCAGCCGGTATGGCCCGGTCCCGGGCAGTATTTTTTAATGACTGATCAGTAAAGCCGATGTGTTTTTTTCTGCCTTGTCCGTTAAAATCAATTTTTATTATACCACAGGCCAAAGGATCTCCTGAAGCAGAATGAATAATAACTTCTCCATTATTATTGTTTAAAGCTATGACAGGAAGTGTATGAAAGTTGTTGGCATGTCCGCCAATAATAATGTCAAGATGCGTTGATTTATTAGCTATTGTGATATCATCAGGAGCATTTTTATTTTTATAGCCAAGCCCGGACAGGCATACCACTATCGTACAGTTTTTTTCTTTTTTCAGGTAAGTTGATAAAGTATTTATTTTTTCAACAATATTGCTTTCGCCCGGGTTTGCACTGATGATCCCCGTTCTGAGATTACCCTTATTAATGATTTTATAGTCGCCGGTTATCGCAGAAATATCATTACCTCCGTTAATAGAAACGTCATAAGTAAGCCGGCCCGTTTCTTCGGGTTCATCTTGTCCTGCTTTTACAAGAATAGCGTTGGCATTCTTGTTTTTTATTTCTTTTATAAATTTGATTACCCCGTAATCGCCTGAGGGATTAATATGGGCGGTATGTAAAAAGACCAACTGGCTGTTACTGCCGCCGGGCCCGGTAAAAACTGAGGCGACCCTGGCAATAGAAGTAAAAGGTTTTAATGCAAGCACAGCAGTAGTGGCCATACTACCCTGGATTAAAAAATTTCTTCTTGTATTCATTTGGTTTTGTTTTTTGAAGTTAATTTTGGACAATTTACATAAACCAGTTAATAAATCAAAAAAAAAATTGGCAAGAGTCCCCGTCAAAAATGTCAATCAGTAACAGTTATATGAATGATTTAGCAGAACCTGTAAGGAATAACGATAGCCGGGATCATCAACCTAAATTGGAAAAATGTATCAATTTTTTAAATGAAATTGGAATTAATACAATATGGAAAACATTGGGCCCCGGGACCTTTTTACCCGGCCTTTCCATTGAAAAAGGCTGTATTATTATTGACAGGGATGCCCTGAGCTATCCCGGAGATATTTTGCATGAGGCCGGTCATATTGCTGTGGTACCGGCTGCCGAAAGATCAATTCTTAATGCGGATTCTATTAAAATGCGGACAACCCGGGAAGCCGAAGAAATGATGGCCATTGCCTGGTCTTATGCAGCATGTATTCACCTGGACCTGGACCCTTGCTTTGTTTTTCATGATGAAGGATACCAGGGAGGCGGCAGCCACATAGCGGAGAATTTCAATAATAAACGATTTCTCGGACTCCCGATGCTGCAATGGATCGGGTTAGCCGCTGACAAAAAAAATGCTTCCATAATGAATGTGTCACCTTATCCTTCCATGATCAAATGGCTGAGAGATTAATTTCCTTTGCTAAATTTATTAATCGGTTATTTTTACAGCCTCCGGTTCAACAAACTACCGGGTTACCCTTTTTAAAAAAATAAAAAAATGAACGTAGGTATTTTATTTCCCCGATCCAATGCATACCCGCTTATCGGCTCGGAGTTTACAGAAGGTCTTAAAGCATTTACCAGCCAAGCGGGACTGGAAAAAGATATCAGTTTTTTTCCTGAAAGCATCGGCTTTGGCGGAGTGGAGAAAGAAGTTTATGGCAAAGCTGAAAAATTGCTTATGATGGATGATGTGGACATCCTGGTGGCCTTTATCGATGAAAGAATACTTGAATTGTTGAAACCCCTGGTGCTTGCCTCCGGTAAATTAATGATCATAGTAAACCCCGGCGCCAATCACCCGTTTAACTGGATCCCTCAGCCAAATATGGTAAGCCTTTCTTTGCAACATGCATTTTTATGTGCCCTTAGCGGTTTTGCTGCTGCAGCCGGTAAAACAAATGTGCCTGCTGCCGTGGCCACTACCTTTTATGATTGCGGCTATCTTCACCTTGCTGACATGGTAAGAGAGTTCCAGTCATCCAGAGGAAAGATACAGTTTAACTACATCAATAATCAACTGAAAAATGAAACCTTTCATATTCAGCAACTGACAAATTTTTTATCATCAGATAAAGACACGCAAACGATACTTTGTGTTTTTGATTCGCAGCCAGCTTCTCAATTTTATACGCTATTGAATGAATTTGAGAGGGCCGCTGATTTAAACTTGTTCGTTTCGCCCATGATGCTGGAAAAAAAGGCATTGGAAAATATAAAAAAAGGGTTTGATTTTTCTATAACGGGTTACATGCCCTGGCATCCATCTGTGCCACATGAGGAGAACGGGCAGTTTATCAATTTTTATCGGGAGAAAACAAAAAAAGAGCCGGGTGTCTTTTCCGTATTAGGATGGGAAACCGGTATTATTTTAAAAGAAGTATATGACCATTGCAGGGAAGACTTCAGGAACGGCGAGACTGTTACTGAAATGCTGAAAACAAGAATGATGAACGGGCCGAGAGGTCTTTTGAAACTTGACCCAGACACTCAACATTTTATTTCTCCGGCCATTCGCTGTACCATTGCTGCTAAATCCAATAAGATGGAAATGGAATATGATTTAAATCTTGAAAACGAATGGGAGGAATTCACAGAGAAACCAATAGAAGGGCAGGTATCCGGCTGGACAAACACTTATCTCTGTTATTAAACTAATGGAAGATTTAAAAGTAATATTGCTTTGCAGCAGCCGTTTTGCATTTCCGGTTATGCAGCATCTTACCTATTTTAACCAGTTAGAAGTCGTGGTTATTCCTGCTCATTGCGAAGAAATGATTGAAGAAACAAAGCAGGCCCTTAAGACCACGGATATTCCCGTAATCGTAACCGGGAAACAGGATTTTGAAGAACAGGCAATAACAGCAATAGAAAAATATGGCATCAATGTGGGGTTAGTTCTTACGTTCAGCTATATCATACCCCGATCAGTATTCACATTACCGGTCAAAGGTTTTTACAATGTTCACCCGGGACCATTGCCGGTCTACCGCGGGGTTGACCCGATATTTCACCAGATAAAAAACAGGGAAAAATATGCCGGGGTCACTATTCATAAAGTGGATAAAGGCGCCGATAGTGGTGAAATTGTATTACAGGAAAAGATACAGTTATTGTATCACGACACATATGGCTTGCTGGCAGAAAAACTGGCACAGGTGGCCGCCAAATTAGTCGCAACGCTTACTAAAATTTTGTCTATGGGCTTCGCTGCCCCTTCAAAACCACAGGATGAGAGCAAGGCACATTATTATGAAAAACAGTCAATGAATGAATTTGCTATTGACTGGCATACCATGGATGCTGATGAAATTATTGCATTGATCAATGCCTGTAACCCGCATAATAAAGGGGCTGCTTCAAAAATTAATAATAAAATTATCAGGCTTTTGCAGGCTGAAAAGTATGATAATGATGTAGCAGAGCCTCCGCCCGCCGGAACCATTCTTTCCATTGAAGATGATAGTATGGAAATTGCCGTTATAAAGGGTAATCTCTTAAAAGTAAGTTTCATTTATATTGACGAAGGGTTTTTAACCCCCTTTTATTTACGTCAAATGGGTCTGTCTCGGGGTGTGGCGTTTGAAAATCTTTTTTAATAAAGAAAAGAATCCCGTAAAAAAAATTGGAGATTTAAAATAAAAAATTATCTTGGTGTAGGATATTCCCTGAAAATTTAATATCCCGGATTAAAAAAAATTAAAGACGTATAGCACTTAACTATGCGTCAAACATTAAACCTAAACTAACATGTCAACTGAACCTTTCATTGGAGAAATCAAGTTATTTGCCGGTAATTTTCAAATACAGGGCCATGCTTATTGCCAGGGCCAGTTAATGTCAATTGCAGAAAACCAAGCCCTGTTTGCGCTGATAGGAACCACCTATGGCGGGGATGGTCAAACCACTTTTGGGCTGCCTGACCTCAGGAGCAGGGTACCCATCCACGAGGGAACAGGTCAGGGATTATCTGCCCGCACCATTGGTGAAATGGGCGGTGTTGAAAGTGTAACCCTGATTACGGGCCAGCTTCCTGCGCACACCCATGCTATGAGTTGCAACTCTGGTACCGGCACTTTGGCCAATCCTGCCAACAATTTTTGGGCGGCTCAACCGGCATTATTACAATATGATCCTGCCGGTACTGCATCACCCATGAAAGCAAATGCTACCAGCATTTCCGGAGGCAGTCAGCCGCATGAAAATCTGCAACCCTATCTTACCATCAATTACCTGATAGCATTAGAGGGTCTTTTTCCGAGCAGAAATTAATAACATTTATTAAAAAAATAATTTATTATGTCAACAGAACCATTTATAGGCCAGATAAAAGTATTTGCTTTTGATTTTGCGCCTAAATCCCATGCATTGTGTAACGGCCAAACGATGCTAATCAGCCAGAACCAGGCTTTGTTTTCTTTATTGGGGACTACCTATGGCGGAGATGGTGTTACTACATTTAAACTTCCAAACCTGCAGGGCCGGGCGGCTCTTCATTTCGGACAAGGGCCGGGTTTATCCAATTACACCCTGGGTCAAACAGCAGGTGAAGAGGGCCATACCTTATCAATGGGAGAAACGCCCCAGCATAACCATATCGCATCTGCAAGTAATAACACGGCTGACCAAACCTATCCGCCCAATAACCTGTGGGCCAATGCAGGTTCATCACCCGGGTACAGTGCTACGGGTGGCAGTGTTATGAATGCGCAATCTTTATCTAATGCAGGAAGCAGCCAGCCACATCAAAATATGGTTCCCTACTTAGTGATAAATTTTAGTATTGCTCTGACTGGTATTTTTCCATCAAGAAATTAAACCTTAAAAAATAAACTTATGGCAACCGAACCGTTTATAGGAGAAATAATAATAGCAGGATTCAATTTTGCGCCAAAAAATTATGCACTGTGTAATGGGCAGATACTTGCAATTTCATCAAACACGGCGCTGTTTTCAATTCTGGGTACTACCTATGGTGGAAATGGAACTACCACTTTTGCACTTCCGGATCTCAGGGGAAGAGTAGCTAATAGTTTGGGCCAGGGGCCAGGCTTGAGCCCCTATGATCTTGGGCAGGTAGGTGGGGTTGAAACTGTAACCCTTAATCAGACCCAGATGGCAAGTCATAACCACTTAGTGAACAGTAATAGTGGCGATGGCACAGCACCCACACCCGTAAATAATTTTTTTGCAGGGCCTGGCGCCGACAGGGATCTGTTCTGGTATAATGCCGCTACAACAGGAACCTTATCAAATATGAACGCTGGTGCTCTTAGTATGTACGGTTCCGGAGGACCTCACAATAATATCATGCCCTACCAGGTTGTAAATTATTGCATAGCCATACAGGGTATTTACCCTGCCAGAAATTAAGGCTGGAAATTTTTCGAATACATCGTATATATATAAGGGGCTGAGTTATCCTGGCATAGTCATTCGTAAAGGCAAATAATAGAGATAGTTCTTTACCAACTCCGGCAAATCTCTGCTACTCCGGTTCGCGGACAAGCAGAGATTTGTACTGAATACAAATAATTTATTTCCATACCTCAACTTTAATTTTTTTTCATTCAGGGGATTTTACCAAATAAAAAAATTAAAGTAATATTGTATACGCATAATAATCCAATCCTTTAATTGCCGTTTCTCTAAAAAAATCCAAAACAATTCATCAACGAATTAAATAACCTTATTATGCACCTTATCTACCCCCCTCAAAAAAATAACCCCGGTTGCAAGAAAAACAAGTATAACATCTTTATACTTTTCCTGCTAACCTTTGTTTTTTCCTTGCAGTCATTTGCGCAGAATTATACCCTTACGTCCAGTGGTGATACACATGCAGTAACTCCTACGGTTTCTGCCCTCGATGCAGGCGGACAGATCACTTTACGTTCTGCCATGGAAGCATCTACCCAGATTGCCGGCACACATATCATCACTATCCCTGGCGGCATTGGGCCCACCATCAACCTTACATTGGGACAGATGACCGTTGGTAGCGCAGCTGTTGGAAATAACATTACGGTAAACGGCCCCGGTATGGGTTCGCTTACTATTAACCAGACAACCGACAACCGTGTATTCAGTACGGGTACCGGCGCAGTAACTTTTGTTCTGCAGAATTTAACCTTGAATTGTACAGCTCCCGGTGCTACACCCTATTCAGGCGGTGGTGGAGCTATTATTGCCGGTGGCGCTAGTGCCGCAACAACACTTACTAATGTTGCCATTAACAATTTCAGATCACAAATAGGAAATGGTGGCGCCATGTCTCAAAGTTCAAGTCTCAATGTTCACACCCTTACTATTACCAACTGCTCATTTACCAACAATAAATGCGGTGGCGCCGGTGGTGCCATAAGTTTTAACTCCCAGGGTGGAACAGCAACTATAACCGGCTGTACTTTTAACGGTAATCATACAGGCGTTGTAGGCGCTAATACAGGTGGCGATGGCGGTGCCGTAGCTACAACCGGAGGTGGTACCGGTGGAACTTATACAATAGAAAAAAATACTTTCTTAAATAACCAGGTAGAAAATGTTACCGGCCATGCCGGCGCTGTTATTAATACAAACGGTATCTTAACGTTGCGATTCAACCGGTTTATCGGTAATACCTGCTTAAACGTAGCTAACCCACCATTAGCAAATATTATTGCCCAAACAGGTGGAACCATCAATTTTGCAAATACCATAGCAGATAATAACTGGTGGGGAGTAAATACGGGACCAGGTGTCAATGATGCAACTGCATTAGCGGCAGGTGGAACAATGACCCTTACCAAATGGCTCCAGTTAAAAACTACCGCTTCACCTAATCCCATTTGTAATACAACGCCAACTACGCTGGGTAACACCTCTACAGTTACAACCAGTTTCCTTTCCAACTCAGCCAGTGAAGCAATTGCAGTAGGTAACCTTACCACGGTAATCGGATTGCCCGTTACCTGGTCATCAACATTGGGAAGTCTTTCCGGGCAGCAGGCCACCATCCAGGCAGCCGGAACTGCAACGGCTCTTTTTACTTCAAACGGAACAGCGGGTACAGCAACAGTGAATACGCAGGTTGACAATATACCTATCGGAGAAACTACACCCGCCAGGGCGAATATTACTGTAAATGCAACGTCAATAGCTCCTACCGGCGCCACCGGCACTACAACAGTCTGTAACGGAGGTACTACAACATTAACAGTATCGGGTGGGTTAAAAGGTACAGGAGCCGTCACTCAATGGTATACCGGATCATGCGGAGGTGTACTCGTATTTACCGGTGATGCCTTTTTGACTCCGGCTCTTGCAACCACTACAACTTATTTTGTACGCTATAATGGAACCTGTAATACCACCACCTGTGCTACGGTAATAGTAACAGTAAATGATGTCACTGGCGGAACTGTAGGATCAGACCAGACGATCTGTTCAGGCGGCGACCCGGCAGCATTTACACAAAGCGTAGCATCAACGGGAAGCGGGGCATTAACTTATCAATGGCAGAGCAGTACAACAAGTTGTGCTGCCGGCTTCAGTAATATAGGAGGTGCAACGGCAACAACATATGATCCACCTGCTGGGTTAGCGGTAACCACCTTTTACCGCAGAGTAACAACAAGCACACTCAATGCAATACCTTGCACAGCCAACAGTACTTGCATAACCGTAACAATAAATAATGTTACGGGCGGAACAGTTGCAGCAGATCAGACGATCTGTTCAGGCGGCGACCCCGCAGCATTTACACAAAGCGTTGCATCAACCGGAAGCGGTGCACTAACTTATCAATGGCAGAGCAGTACAACAAGTTGCGCTGCGGGCTTCTCCAATATTGGAGGTGCAACGGCAACAACCTATGATCCACCTGCAGGCTTATTGGTAACTACTTTCTACAGGAGAGTTACCACAAGTACACTCACCGCAGTGCCTTGTACCGCCAACAGCAATTGTATAACTGTAACCGTGAATGATGTAACCGGTGGAACAGTAGGATCAGATCAGACGGTTTGTTCAAGCGGCGACCCGGCAGCATTTACACAATCAGTAGCATCAACGGGAAGCGGTGCATTGACTTATCAATGGCAGAACAGTATAACAGGTTGCGGTGGGAGCTTCTCAAACATAGCGGGTGCAACAGCAGCCACATATGATCCACCGGCGGGATTATTGGTAACCACTAATTACAGGAGGGCAACCACAAGTACACTCAACGCAATACCTTGTACCGCCAACAGTAATTGCATAACAGTAACTGTAAATAGTGTTAGCGGCGGAACCGTTGCAACAGATCAAACAATCTGTTCCGGCGGCGACCCGGCAGCATTTACACAAAGTGTGGCATCAACAGGAAGCGGGGCATTAACGTATCAATGGCAAAGCAGTACAACAAGTTGCGCTGCGGGCTTCTCCAATATTGGAGGTGCAACGGCAACAACCTATGATCCACCTGCAGGCTTATTGGTAACTACTTTCTACAGGAGAGTTACCACAAGTACACTCACTGCAGTGCCTTGTACCGCCAACAGCAATTGTATAACGGTAACAATAAATAATGTTACCGGCGGAACGGTAGCAGGAAACCAGGGAATCTGTTCAGGCGGCGACCCGGCAGCATTTACACAAAGTGTGGCATCAACAGGAAGCGGTGCATTAACTTATCAATGGCAGAGCAGTACAACAGGCTGTGCTGGGGCCTTCTCCAATATTGGAGGCGCAACAGCTATAACATACGATCCACCTGCAGGCTTACTGGTAACTACGAATTACAGGAGAGTTACAACAAGTACACTCAATGCAGTGCCTTGTACTGCCAACAGCAATTGCATAACTGTAACGGTTGGTAATACCATCACACTTACCTCCGCAGCCGGCACCGATGCACAAGTAAAAGCTGTCAATACGCCGATAACCCCAATCACATATTCTACCACCATGGCAACCGGGGCACTCTTCACTGGGCTACCTCCGGGAGTAAACGGAAACTGGGCAGCCAATGTGGCAACGATCAGTGGTACACCAACAGCAATAGGCTTTTACAATTATACTGTAACACTTACCGGTGGTTGCGCCGGGCCTCCTGTTACGGCAAACGGTTCGATCAATGTAACCCCCGCACTACCGGTTACCCTGACGAGCTTTACAGGGAAATTAAATCCCGATAAAACCGTTACCCTGCAATGGAAAGTGGAAGACCAGCATGATATAGTACAATATATTGTGGAAGAAAGCGGCGATGGAAATACATTCAGCCAATTAGGTTCAGTGCCTGCAAGCAATGGTACTGTGAACACCTATTCATTTATTGACGGGCAGGTAGCAACCGGCAATAATTACTACCGGCTGAAAATTATAGAGCTTTCCGGAAGAATAACTTATAGTCATATCGTAGTGGTGAACCTGAAAGCAGGTATTACTGTGATGCTCTATCCCAACCCGGTAACAGGTCAACTGACGATACAGCAATTTGGAACTATTCAAAACAGAACCGCAGTACTTTCTGATGGACAAGGTAAAATTTTGCTACACATAAGACTGACCAGCCTTCAGCAACAGGTAAATATGGAAATGTATCCATCCGGTGTTTACATTGTGAAAATGGAAAACGGAACGGTGTTTAAAGTGGTGAAACAATAGTCAATAACAATATTAATTGAAAAAATTGCCCCGCCGCGGCGGGGCAATTTTTTTAGCTCACTCATCCCCAAATCAATTGTACAGGGCCGCTTTATACTGCTGCCTGGATAAGTGCAACAATTTACAATCCGGCGATTCGGGCAAAAGAAAATGACGTCCCTGAAAATCAATTTGCAAACAATTTTTAACGGCGGTAATTTTTTTTTGGTTTATATTTTCAGACTATGTAGATTTAACCTATGAAAAAATAATTCAGCTTTTTTATCGCTATAATTATTTTTTCTACCTGCTAAATTCCTTACCTCATTTAAACTCGCTAGTAGCAAAACAACCGGTTAAGGTATCTCTGATTATAGCACTCCTGGTTTAGCATCACCGGTATGATCTTGTCTGTATGCTGATCAGGGATATAAAAGTTCTATTAATTTAAAAAATATACTCATTCACACAATCAATCAATAACTTAATAAACACCTTTTATGGCACAACCCTACGTCGGAGAAATCAGAATGTTTGCCGGCAACTTTGCCCCTGCAGGCTGGATGTTTTGTGAGGGGCAATTGCTTCCCATTTCTGAAAATGAAACGCTCTTTAATTTAATCGGCACTACCTATGGTGGTGATGGGGAAGCAACATTTGCCTTGCCTGATTTAAGAGGCCGGTTACCCATTCACCAGGGCAATGGTTTTGTTCTTGCTGAAACGGGAGGGACAGAAGAAGTTACATTAACCACTAACCAGATCCCGCTACATTCACATGTGCCTGTGGCCAATTCCGGTAATGGAACCAGTACAGACCCGTCGAATAATGTCTGGGCAGCACAACCGGCGCTTTTGCAATATTCAGGGCCCGGCAGCGCTGATGTTATTTTAGCAGCTAATACCTTATCAATAAGCGGGGGAACTCAGCCACATACTAATTTTCAGCCTTATCTCTGTGTGGACTTTATTATTTCACTTTTCGGAATTTTTCCTTCCGTTAATTAATACAAATCAACTTGTAGAAAAACAATAAATTTTTAAACAATAAATTTTTATACTATGTCCGCCGAACCTTTTTTATCAGAAGTCAGAATTTTCTCCTTCGTTTTTGCACCAAAAGGATGGGCGGCCTGCAATGGCCAGTTATTACCCATCAACCAGAACCAGCCGTTGTTTTCATTACTGGGAACAACCTATGGTGGAAATGGCCAAACCACTTTTGGATTACCCGATTTGCGTGGAAGAGTTCCTATTCATGAGGATTCAAGCCATACACTGGGTGAACGGGCTGGTGAACAAGCACATACTTTAACCATTCCCGAATTAGCGGCACACAGTCATCTTGTCAATGTAACAACCGGAACTGCTGACCAGCAATACCCTTTAACAACTACTTATTGGGCGGCTGGTTCATCTTCAGCCGGGTTTCATCAAAACTCCAATACTACCATGGACCCGGCTACTGTAGTGCCAATTGGCGGCAGCCAGCCTCACGCAAACACGCAACCTTTTTTAGTATTGAATTTTTGTATTGCCCTCCTGGGACTATTTCCTTCACAAAACTAATAAACTATTATTTTATGGCAGATCCATTTGTAGCTGAAATCAGAATCTTTCCCTTCAACTTTGCTCCCAAAGGCTGGGCTTTTTGCGATGGGCAGATATTAGCAATAAGCCAGAATACGGCATTGTTTTCTTTGTTGGGTACCACCTATGGCGGAAATGGTCAATCAACTTTTGCCCTTCCCGATTTGCAGGGCAGCGCACCCATGCATCCCGGGCAGGGGCCTGGTTTATCCTTACATGATCTGGGTGAAATCGGAGGATCAGAAACGGTGTCCTTACTGGTAACTGAGATACCTGCCCATACTCATACCATGAAGGCAAATAGTGGAGATGGCATTTCTCCAACACCTACCAGTAATGTATCGTCGGGCCCCGGTGCGGACAGGGATTTATTCTGGTATAAAAACGGGCCGCCAAATGCAACCATGAGAGCGGATGCTTCGGGTATTACCGGAAGTAGTCAGCCCCACAATAATATGATGCCTTACCTCACGCTTAATTTTTGTATTGCATTGCAGGGAGTTTTTCCACCAAGAACTTAGACAGAAATTCAATTTTTGTATTGCAATGCAGGGAGCATAAATAGAGCAATTGAAGTAATATTGTTACACATAGTAATCCAAACCTATTAATTACCGGTTTTTTTAATTTAATTAACAGCAATTCTTCATTGAATTAAACAACATTATTATGAAAAGTATTTGCCCAAAAAAAACAAATGAAACCGGTAGTCTGAAAAACAGATCATACATCTGTTTACTTTTCATACTTACATTCTTTTTTTCTTTCGGTGTAAATGCTGCAACTTTTACTGTTTCCAATACAAACGATGCAGGTGCAGGCTCATTCCGGCAGGCCATCATTGATGCCAATGCGAATCCGGGAGCTGATATCATTGATGCTACCGGCGTTACCGGCACCATAAGCTTATTATCACTCCTGCCAAATATCACCGAATCAGTAACCATCACAGGCCCGGGGATGGCCCTGCTTACCATTAACCAAACTATCGATCGCCGTATTTTTACAACTGGTGCTGGAGCCGTAATTTTTGTCCTGCAGGATCTCACATTGAATTTTGCAGGCCCTGGCGCTGTACCCTATGCAGGTGGTGGCGGAGCCATCCTTGCCGGTGGTGCCGGCGCTTCAACAACACTAACTAATGTTACCATTTCAAATTTCAGATTCCAGGTAGGAAACGGTGGCGCCATTTCACAAAGTTCAAGTCTCAATAACCACAGTCTTACTATAACAAACTGCATATTCACCAACAATAAATGCGGAGGTGCTGGCGGAGCAGTAAGTTATAATGGATTGGGTATAGCAACTATTACCGGTTGTACATTTTCCGGTAATCAGACAGGCGCGGTAGGTGCTGGTACTGGTGGTGATGGCGGTGCGATTGCTACAACAGGCGGCGGTTCCGGCGGCACTTACTTAATAGAAAAAAATACTTTTTTAAACAACCAGGTATTAAACACCAGCGGTCATGCCGGCGCCATAACAAATACCAATGGTACATCAACAGTACGATTCAACCGTTTTATTGGGAATACCTGTGCTAATGTCGCTAATCCGCCATTAGCAAACATTATTGCACAAGCAGGCGGCGCCACTGTAAATATTACCATAGCAAATAATAACTGGTGGGGTGTTAATACCGGTCCTGGCGCCAATGATGCTGCTTCAACAGGAGCAGGTGGTACAATGACTCTTACCAAATGGCTGCAGTTAAAAACCACGGCTTCACCCGATCCGATTTGTACAACACCTTCAGGTCCCGGTAATACTTCTACTATTACGACAAGCTTCCTTTCCAACTCAGCTAATGAAGCAATTGCAGTGTCTGACCTGTCGGTTCTAATTGGATTACCCGTTACCTGGACATCAACATTGGGAAGTCTTTCCGGGCAACAGACCACAATCCAGGCAACCGGAACCGCAACGGCTACATTTACTTCAAACGGAACGGGTGGCACTGCAACAGTGAATGCCCAGGTGGACAATGTGCCTGCAAGTGAAACATCACCCGCAAGGGCTAGCATTTCAGTAAATTCTTCGTCAATAGCACCTACCGGGGCGACCGGAACAACCACCATCTGTAACGGAAGCAGTACAACGTTAACAGTAGATGGCGGATCAAAAGGAACAGGAGCAACAACCGAATGGTTCACCGGGTCATGCGGCGGCACGCCGGAAGGTACAGGAGATGCTATTACAGTTTCTCCAACTACTACGACAACCTATTATGTACGATATACTGGTCTATGTAATACCACCACCTGTGCATCAGTAACGGTAACGGTAAATACATTATCCACAGCACCAACAGGAGCAACCGGAACAACAACCATCTGTAGCGGAAGCAGTACAACGTTAACAGTAGATGGCGGATCAAAAGGAACAGGAGCAACAACCGAATGGTTCACCGGATCATGCGGAGGCACGCCGGCAGGTACGGGAGATGCCATAACTGTTTCACCAGGCAGCACCACTACTTATTATGTAAGATATACGGGTACCTGTAATACTACAACATGTGCATCGGTAACAGTAACGGTAAATCAACCACCAACAGTAAATGCACCAACAGTAGTTCAGCCTACCTGTTCTACACCAACAGGAACTATTACAGTAAATGCAACAGGTTCGGGCACGCTGGAATACAGTATTGATGGAGGAACAAATTGGTTTATAACAAATGTATTCAGCGGTCTTCCACCCGGGAATTATAATATTGCGGTACGGTCACAGAGTGCACCTTCTTGTGTATCTAATTATTCAGGAAACCCGGTAGTTTTAAATGCTGCAACCGGTTGTTGTACCGTGGTTGCGACCTATTCCAATAATAATCCGACACTTTATTTTGATTATCCGGGAGATCAGACAGCAACAGTTCAAGTAATCCCGACGAGTGGTGTAGCACCTTATACTGTTTCTATTACGATGAACCGTCCGTTGAATTGTAATGTTATCACCAGTTCAGGCGACGAGTTATGGACAGCTTCCAGCGGTACAAGTGTTAATGATGTATGTCCTGGTTCAGGTCCGGGTTTATTACCGCCGGTTTCTACAGGCACCGTCGCAGTCTCCGGTGGCTCTTATTCAGTGAATGTTACCCTCATGCAGGATGCTACATTTACTGCTACAGTTACAGACGCCAGTAATTGTGTAGCCACTTGTACAACCTTCATCCATGCTGAAGATGTTCGTTGCTTTGGAGGCAATGGCGGTAATTCAAAAGTCACTATCTGCCACCAGACTGGTAATAACAATAATCCTTGTACAAATATGTGTGTGAATGAATCGGCAGTTGCCGGGCATTTGGCACATGGCGATTTTATAGGTAATTGTACACCGGATTGCTCTGCGCCGGTATCTGCCAAGGGAGCGGTTCCAGAGTTTAATAATGGACCTGTTACCAATGTAGTTGTTACTAATGGAGCAGTTACTAAGGGAACGATTATTGAAAAAGAACCTGTTTCATTGGATAAGTTCCAGGTAAAAGTAATTCCCAACCCAACCGAAAATCAGTTTACTTTATTTGTTGAAAAAGGGAATAATGAAAAAATAGTTGTGGTTGTGTATGATGTTTTGGGAAGGGTAGTAAAGCATATTGAAAAGAGTGACACCCAACTCATCAGGTTTGGAGAAGACCTGAAAGTGGGATCTTATATGGTTATAGTAAGGCAGGGAAACAATACAAAGACCGTAAAACTGGTAAAACAATAAAGTAATAAATAGAAAATGTCAGAGGCGGTACGATTCGTGCCGCCTCTTTTTTATTATAGCTAAATATGACTGACTAAAGTTCAGTGTCTTACCCAATTTTACGGCTCAGGCGATAAGGGAAAGGGGTTCTCAATTGTCCAAAACCCGTGATAATCGTAGATTCCCTAATCTAAAAAGTATTCTTGGTTATAAGCAAAAAATAAATATCTTGGACGACTAATCCCCCCTGTACATCTCCAATTTAATAACCACTAATTCTCTTTTATGAAGAAAATTTACTTAATGCTGCTTACAGTTTTGTTTGCAGCGATTAGCCATGCGCAGGTTGCCAATTATAGTTTTGCCGCATCAAGCGGTACATATACCCCTTTAGTTGCTCCGACAAATATTTTTACAGGCTTATGGGATGATTCCAATTCTCCGGCAATCCCTCTTGGGTTTACATTTACATTTAATGGGGTAGCATATACCACCTGTATCGTTAATACGAATGGATTTATCAGCTTTGGTGCCACCCTTCCTACTGCGGGCTCTCCATATACGCCCATATCTGACGTCACTGCAAATGCAGGTGTTGTTTCAGCATATGGACATGATGTACAGGCTCAACCGGCAGCGCCTGCAGGCAGTGTTGATTATTTATCTTCAGGAGGCGTGTTTACAGTTCAATGGACCAATGCAAGACGATACGATGCAGCAGTTGTGCAGGCTGAAAGGATTAATTTTCAAATCCAATTGATCCAGGCAACCAATCAAATAGTAATTGTTTACGGTTCATGGACCGATGCAATTCTTTTGGGTGCTTCGGGAGATAATGCAACATTGGGTGGCCAGGTTGGTTTAAGAGGCGCTACGAACAGCGATTTTAAAAACCTAAGTGTTCTTGCAGGGGGAAGCTGGGCTGCTCCGGCCGCCGGTGGATCCAATACGGCCTCTTGTTATTATAATTCTTTAAATGTTGCTACCAAACCTGCATCAGGACAAACGTATACATTTTCACCCCCACCTCCTTGTACAACTCCGGCCAATCAGCCAACAACAATGATATTGACACCATCGACGGGTTCTATATCAGGTTCATTTACTGCTGCAGCCGGTGCGCCAACTGGTTATCTTGTTGTAAGGACACCCACAAGTGCAGCACCAACTTCGCCGGTGGATGGAACTACTTATACGCCGGGCACATCTGCCTTAGGTGGAGTTATCATTGCTTCGGGAGCAGCTACAAGTTTTGTATCAGGCGGCTTAACACCAAGTACGACTTATTATTACTGGGCATATTCTTTTAATAATACAACATGCTCGGGTGGACCTGCTTACAGATCGGCCTCACCACTTTCGGGGTCACAAACCACATTGGCTTGCTCACCTCTTGCAGCAGGGACCTATACAGTAGGCCCGACAGGAAACTATCCCTCATTAACCGCAGTTACAACTGCAATATCCGGAGGTATAACTGGATCTACGATCTTTGAATTGCAGAGTACTTATAACAGCGCAGTTGAAACATTCCCTATCACTTTTGCAGCCAGCTCATGCTCTTTTGTTGGCGGCGTTACTGTTCGGCCACAAACCGGTGCTGTAGGACTTGTGATCACCAGTGCGAATGCAACTGCAACAATAGACATAAATGGAGCCACCTATCTTACTATCGATGGAAGACCGGGTGGAGTGGGCGTTATCTCACAGTTAACTATATCAAATACAGCCACAGGAACAGCAACGGATATCCGGTTCATTAATGATGCCAGTAATAATACAATTACTTATTGTACGTTGCTTGGGTCTGCATCCACAACTTTTGGAGTGGTAAGTTTTACCACCGGGTTGACAACAGGTAATGATGGCAATACCATCAGCAATAACACTATTTCTGCTGCTGGTGCTAATTTACCCCTGAATGGTATTTACTCCGTAGGAACAAGTTCAGTTATTGATAATAGCGGGAACACAGTGACCGCCAATAATGTTGCTGATGTATTCAATGCTGCCAGTGTTTGTATCGGTATTAACGTTGGCACTGGTAATGCAGCATGGACCATTACCAATAACAGGGTTTATCAAACAGCCACAAGAGTTTTTTCTACCGGGAATATACATAGCGGCATATTTGTAGGATCAGGCGGCGGCTATACTATTAACGGTAATATCATTGGTTATGCTAATTCAGGCGGAACAGGTACAACCAATTTATTAGGTAATACCGGTGTTGTAACGGGGACCTTCCCCAGTTCATATACTATTTCAACTGCCGCTGCCAATGTTACAAGATATATTGGTATCAATTGTGCTTTCACGTCTGGCGATATTGTTTCCAATATACAGGGAAATACTATCGCAGGCATTGCGCTATACACTTCAAGTGGAGCCACCACAACAAATGGTATACTCTGCGGTATCAACGTAACTGCAGGTAATGCAAATATCGGAACCACTTCAGGCAATACCATAGGTTCAACTACAGGCAATAGTTCATTGTATGCCATAAACTCTTCCGGTGGTGGAGTAGTAGTGGGTATTTTTGTAACAAGCGCAAATGTTATAGCTATACAGAATAATACTATCGGAGCTATTGATGCGGTAGGAACTTCTGCAACATTGAGTGGTGCATTTACAGGTATTGACGTTGCGGGAACAGGCACATATACTATATCAAATAATACAATTGGTAATTCCACCGCAGATAATATCAGGGTTGGATACACAGTTGATGGAGGAGGTAACCTTTCCAATGCAGGAATACTTACTTCAACCACGGGCACGACCAGTCCGTTGATAGGTATTCGCAGTGCTGCTACTGGTACCACAGGTGGTGCAGGAGTTAGCATTACTAACAATACATTGCGTGGCTGGGTAAATGGAACAACGGCCGGTGGAGCGACAACCGGTATTACCAGTACTGGCGCTGTTCAGAGCGCTGTGGCCATCAGTAATAACTTCCTTGGCACTGCCGGATTAGGATGGATGAAATGGGCATTTGCCAACACGGGTGGTACTGTAACGGGAATAAACGCATCAGGATTAACGGGTGCTGCTTCATTGAATATAAATTCAAATGATTTCCAGGGGCTCGTCTATTCTGTTTCCGGTACAAGCGCACATACTTATATTACCTGGTCACATGCTAATGGAAATACAGATAATATTAACAACAATACATTTACCAACCTGAATGTGAACACAACCGGTTCTATTACATTTATGACCAGGTTGTCCAGCATGGTAGTTGGCGGCGTTGAAAATGTAAACAATAATTCCATCGTCACAGCATTTAATAAAGCTGCGGCAGGCGGAACAGTGACCTTTTTTGGAGCAAATGCTTCGTCAGCTGCTTTATCTGTCATGAACAATACCGGGAATAACTTCTCGAATGTTACAGTTCCCGGAAGTACAATTATTGCAGGCTGGTCCAACACGGAAGGTCCGGCCGGTGGAGGCTCAACAAAGACGATCACTAATAATACATTCAATAATATTACTGCAAATGCAACACCTACCGGTGCTATTACTGTAATGAGTATAAACTTCAGTGGCTTTAATACTGTTGTTTCTTCAAATACGGTGAGCAATATCACAGGGGGAGCAGCTATTACAGGCATCTCAATTGGTTCATCAAATTCAGCCGCGGGACCATTCACTGTGACGCAAAACATTGTAGGCACTCTCACTACTTCCGGGGCTGCTGCTGTAGTTGGTATCTCGGTCAGCAACCAAACGGCTGTTATTTCCAGGAATAAGGTCTATGATCTTGGCGGAACTAATGCAGGAACCACCGTTAACGGTATTCTTGTAAATACTACAATTGCATCCAGTGCAATAACAGTTAATAACAACCTGGTAGGTAATTTGACAGCCGCTGCTGCAACAGGTTCAAATGCCATTATTGGTTTAAATATTACACCAACAGGAACTACCTCAACGATAAAAGTTTATTACAACACAGTATATGTGAATAATACAACTTCTGGCGCAGGGTTTGGTTCATCAGGTATCTTTCATACCATCAGTACAACTGCAACAACCGGAACACTTGATCTGAGGAATAATATCATAGTTAATACCTCGGTACAAAATGGTGCCGGACTTACAGCGGCTTATCGTCGCAGTGCTGGTGCAGCCAGCAACCTGGCAAACTATGCATCCACTTCAAATAACAATCTTTTTTACGCCGGAACACCCAGTGCTACAAACGTTATATACACTGATGGTACCAGCACTGCTACAACAATGGCAGCTTATATAGCCGGTGTTTTCACTGCCGGAACCATTGCACCAAGAGATGCGGCTTCTATAACTGAGAATCCTCCTTTCCTTAGCACGACGGGTAGCAGTGCAAACTTCCTGCATATCAATCCCGCCATTCCTACCCTGGTTGAAGGCGGGGCTGCACCTATACCCGGCTTTACAGACGATTATGATGGCAATACACGTAACGTCAATGCACCTGATATAGGAGCTGATGAAGGTTTATTTATCGGACCCAATATCTCATATGTACCATTAGGAAACGGAATTGTGGGTGTTAATCAAACCTTAACTGCCACCATTACTGACCCAACCGGTGTGCCTACAGCCGGCGCAGGTTTGCCTGTGCTGTACTATAAAGTAAATGCCGGCGCATATACGCCGGTTACAGGCGTATCCATCGGTAGCGGCCAGTATACATTTACATTTGGCTCTGCAACCACTGTCAATGGTGATGTAGTGTCTTATTATATCGTTGCTCAAAATAACGGGGCACCATTAAATGTCACGGTTTATCCGCGTATTGCGGCCGGAGGATTTAGCAGCAGCCCCCCTGCTGTTTCCACACCACCTACTAATCCAAGTACGTTTATAGCTACCAGTGGATTGAGCGGAATTGTTTATATAGGTCCGGGTCCGGGATCACCTTCTTATCCCACACTAACAAATGCTGGTGGATTATTTGCTGCGATCAATGCAAGTGCATTAACCGGTAACCTGACCGCAATCGTACAAGGTGACCTTGTTGAAGACGGCAGCAATGCTTTGAACCAGTGGTCTGAAGTTGGTGGAAGTGGTTTCACGCTGACCATACAGCCCAGTGCTGCAGTTGTACGTAATATTACAGGTACAGTTGCAAACACAATGATCCGCTTTAATGGAGCCGACAGGGTTACGATTGACGGAAGATTTGGCGGAAGCGGAAAATTTCTGCGCTTTTTAAATACAACCCAATTCCCCGACATTTCATTTGCAAATGATGCTACGTTCAATACCATCAAATATTGTATAGTGGAATCAGGTAACAATTCCGATCCCACGCTTACTGCAACCGGTGGTGCTATCTTGTTCTCAACCACAACAGGTGCATTGGGCAATAGTAATAATAACATCAATAATTGTGATTTGAGAGACAGGACGGATGTTGCAGGTACACCAACGTCGCTGATCCTGTCATTCGGAAGTGCATCTGCGCAAAATGCAAATAATACTATTGACAATAATAATTTCTATAATTTCTACCAGGATGGTTTTATTGCATATGGCATTTATATGTTCACAGGAACCACGGATTGGATAGTATCCAATAACAGTTTCTATCAAACTGTCACAAGAACATCCACCGCTACCGCTACCGCAACAAACCTGAGATGTATACGGATCAACAACCTGTTTGCAAATAATATGCAGGTTACAGGAAATTATATCGGCGGCACTGCACCTTTATGCGGTGGTACCCCGATGACATTGACCACGGCAACAACAAATGCGAACAATGCAATAGCCGGAATATTCTGCTCGCCTGCAGGCGCTACAGTAGCCTCCAACTTTTCGAATAATACATTTCAGAATATTTCTTTAACATCCAACACTACAACAGGATCAGCAACATCTGTATTCCCATATTCCGCTCTGATTGCATCAACCGGCAGTTATATTGTTAATAATAATACGTTTGGTTCAGGAACCGGGAATGGTTCTATCACCGTTAACAATAACGGGGGGTTAGGAACTGCTTTCTTCTTTGTGGAAGCCATGGAACTATCCCCAACCGGAACCCTGGTATGTAACAACAATACGATCGGTTCATATACGATTGGCGGTACAAACACAACAGGATTGAATGCATTCAGGGGTGTTCTGCTTGTCGGGGCACCATCTGCCCCTGTTACCTTCTCCGGAAATTATTATGGCAGCGCTACTACAGCAAACAGCATTCAAACAAATGCCGCAGCCGGAACGGGAATTGGTACTATGTTCCCATTATTGACGGCTACTACAAATACAACATTAGTTAATGTAACTGGCAACACTATTAGGAACATATCAAATTTATGCGCCAATGCCAGTGTTAATAATTATGTTACTGCGATGAATATTGGAGGAATTAATCCGTATAATATTACGGGCAATACCTTCCAGGAAATTTCCAACTCGTCGCTGATAACAACAACAACCGGACAAGGCGGGATGACAGGTATTTATTTTGCAAATACTTCTTCGGGCACCACGATAAGCGGGAATACCTTTACCGGGCTTCGTTCGGTTCCGGGCGCCGCAGCTACTGCTGTTTATGGTGTTTGTATAAATGCAGCCGGTTCATCAGGAACGATAACAAAAAATATCTTTAATGATTTTACGAACCCGTCAACAACTGCAACTGCCAGGATATACGGAACAACCACCCAGGTTGCCGGTCAATGGACTTTTTCAAATAATATGATCTCCCTAACCAATGGTGCCAATACCAATCCTGTAGATATGCAGGGTATGAATGAAGCATCAGGTAATGTGGAGAATTACTATTATAATTCTGTGAACATAGGCGGTTCAGCCGCTTCGGGCTCAGCCAACACCTATGCGTTTAACAGAACGGCAACAACAACAGTCAGTATCAAAGACAATATTTTTAATAATGTACGCACTGGTGGAACAGGTTTCCATGTTGCCATTGCTAATACCAATGCTTCAGCAACAGGATGGTTGGTCAATTCATCCAACTACAATGACCTGTATAGTGCTACTTCAACTAACATAGGACAATGGCTGGGTAACGGAGCAGGCAATAATAATACCTTCTCAGGTTGGCAGTCAGTTACAGGCGGGGATGCAAATAGCAAATCTTCGTTGCCGGTATTTATTTCTTCAACGAATCTGCATCTTAGTACAGCAGCCGGCGCAAACTGGTGTTTAAACGGCAATGGTATTGTTATTCCCGGAATAACTGATGACATTGATGGTAATATCCGAAGTGTAGGTGTTGCGCCACTTGGTCCTGATATTGGAGCAGATGAATTTACAGCAGTTGGCACACCCGATATTGCTACACCGGCTTCTCAAACCGTCTGTACAGGAACTGCAATTACAACCATCGTTCTTTCAGGTGGTGCAGCATCATATAGCTGGACAAGAAATAATACGCTTTCCGTAACAGGTATCGCAGCCAGCGGAACAGGAAATATTAGCGGCACATTAACCAACACAACTGCTGCTCCTGTAACTGTAACCTTTACAATTTCCCCGTTAAGTACCGAGGGTTGTATCAGTCCGTCCGGAACTTTTACTGCTACAGTAACCGTTACACCAAACACAACCATCACTCTTACTTCGGGAGCTGGTACAAATAATCAAATAGTATGTATCAATACACCAATCACAAATATTACATATTCTATTGGTGGAAGCGGAACCGGCGGCAGTGTTAGCGGATTACCCGCCGGGGTATCCGGAAGTTTTGCTGCTGGTGTGATAACAATTTCAGGAACTCCTACTGTCAGCGGTATATTTAATTATACTGTAAACACTACGGGTC
>DATHDV010000025.1:0-6510 GCA_035318845.1 Chitinophagaceae bacterium | reverse complement strand
AAGTAAGTGACATCCTCCATCATTTTCAATGACCTTATAAGATTCATGCTGCCTAATCCATAACTAAAATCAGGTCCTGCATTGCCGCGGTCATCGGCGCCGTTGCACAGCAAGGCTTTCATTAATGCATTTTTTGGATTTGATCCGGCATGCAACTGGCGATAACGTTGTATCAATAAAGCCAGTCCGCCTGATACCCCCGGCGCTGCCATACTTGTTCCGTTACTATAACTGTATAGATTATTTATCCAGGTAGAAGCGACAAATTCACCCATTGACATGATCTCGGGTTTCATACGGCCATCTCTTACCGGCCCTTTGCTTGAAAAAACACTAACATCTCTTTTATAATCTGTGCTGCCAACGGTTAAAATGTTTTTCGCTGATTGAAACCCTCCCAATACGGTTTTAAACCCTGCGGGATAAGGAGTGCAGGTTCTGAATCCATCATTTCCTGCCGCAAATACATGTTGTAACTCGGGGAGATCAAATGCCTGCTGATCAAGAATTCTTGCAGTGAGATCATACAATCCATTATAAGCACAATCATCCACAACGGAGCCATAAGAATTATTAGTGACCACCATTCCCTGGTCCTGCACATAAGTGGGTGCATAAGTAATGATGTTTGAATTAACCTGGCTTAATATTGTTGATTTGGGAGCATAACCTGCATATAGTTCATGGATGATGCCTGCTCCACCGACCGTACCCGCTACATGCGTGGCATGCGCCAATGGTGTTTCTCCTGCCCGGTTGATAATGCGACCCGTAAAATCAAGATGCGTCTGTATATCACCATTATCACCAACACCAACAACAACCCCCTGACCATTTAAATTTTTTCCTCCTGACGCTAATGGAGCTTTCAAAACATTTGCTCTTGAAGCAAACATGCTGTTATAATTGATCTCTTTATCAGCAGCCGGGACTGATTGCACAAATTCAATAAATGATTGGGAAGCCAGTTCACTCAATCTTTGTACAGCAACACGTAATGCAATAACACGATAATCTTTATACTGCGGAGAAATTATTTCAAAACTTTTGTTTTGCAATTCCTGGCGAACCGTTTCAAAAGAAAAAGTTTTGGGAAAACTGATCCACACATCAATTGTTCCCTGCGACTTAACTGCCCAGGATGGAAAATTTCCTTTAGCCAGTTCGGGTTGCATTTTTTGTGATGGAGCAAGACTGATAACAGCCCTTGCCTTAACCTGTGCAAGTAAGCCGGTAGTTAAAGAACCGGAGATGGTTGCTGTATAAGCATTGTTTGGAATATAATCGAGTAGCTCAATGCCCTGTTGAGATAATTGAAACCTTTCATTCACACCGGGAATTTGTTCAAACTGGATAATAGCAAATGTTTGACCGGATGTTCTTGAAGCTGTACGATTGAACTGCTCCAGTTTTTCAGCAGTAATATTTTTTTCGGGAATAAAAGCGCCGCTTTTCAGTAATAAATTATACCGCGAATCATCTTGCGCTGCCAATGACAGGGATAAAAGCAGACATGCAGCTATCACGGGAATAGGATTGGGCTTCATAGTGGAATTTAGAAGTTTAAAAATAGCACAAATTCATGAGAAATACCAGCGCAGCGACCATCTTGTACACTTACGAAATCGTTCTAAGCGGGGATTGAGTTGCCGGCAAAACAATAAACATGCATATCCCGCAGGAAACGGTGCATTTCATCCATGGATCTCATGTCATTTGCGATCAGCATGAATAACCGGCCGGTCTGTTTAAGTTTTGCTTTATTAGTGGCTGTTTGAAGGAACTGGATGATCTTTTGAAATGTGTCTGATTCAAAATAGAGAGAATCCGGCCGGTTGATAAAGAAACAACGGAGTATATTTTCTTTCAAAGACATTTTTTCAAATCCAAGTTCAACAGCCAGTTTGCGGCAGCGAACGGTGATAAAAAGATCTTCAACCTGTTGCGGTAGAGCGCCGAACCGGTCTTCCAGTTCTTTTTTCATCGCCTGGAGATCTTCTTCCGTTTCACTATCGTCCAGGCGTTGGTATAAAGACAACCGTTCTGTGATACTCTCTACATAATCATCGGGTATCAGGATCTCCAGGTCAGTGTCAATGGTGCAATCCTGGACATAATCATCCTGCTTGGTGATCTCTTCTTTGAATAATTCTTTGAAATCTGTCCTCTTCAATTCTTTGATCGCTTCATCAAGAATTTTTTGATACATCTCAAAACCGATCTCCGCCATAAAACCACTTTGCTCACCACCCAGCATATTCCCGGCGCCTCTTATATCCAGGTCTCTCATAGCGATCTGGAAACCGCTTCCGAGTTCACTGTGTTGCTCCAGTGTTTGCAATCGCTTTTTTGAATCATTGGGCAATGTACTCATCGGCGGAGCCAGCAAATAACAAAATGCTTTTTTATTACTTCTTCCAACTCTTCCCCTCAACTGGTGCAGATCACTTAATCCAAACTGGTGAGCATTATTAACGATGATGGTATTGACATTCGGGATATCAACACCGCTTTCAACGATATTGGTGCAAACAAGCACATCATATTTTTTATCAATAAAATCCAATATCCTTTCTTCCAGGTGATGACCTTCCATTTGTCCATGAGCATAACCAATACTTAAATCAGGACACAATGCCTGTATGATTGTTGTCATCTCCGCCAAACCAGCGATACGGTTGTAAATAAAAAACACCTGCCCGCCTCTTTCTGTTTCAAAATAGATGGCTTCCCGGATAACATCTTCATTATACACCAGCACTTCCGTTTGGATCGGCTGACGGTTGGGTGGCGCTGTATTGATGATGCTTAGATCCCTGGCGCCCATCAATGAGAATTGAAGTGTCCTTGGTATCGGTGTTGCCGTGAGTGTCAAACAATCAACTGCCGTGCGCAGTGTTTTAATTTTTTCTTTGTGACCCACACCAAATTTTTGTTCTTCATCCACTACCAGCAAACCCAGGTCTTTGAACTTAACATCTTTACCCAACAAACCATGCGTGCCGATAATGATATCTATTTTACCTTCTTCTAATTTTTTCAATGTCTCTTTTTTGTCCTTAGCAGATTTGAAACGATTGATATAATCAACAGTGACAGGAAAATCTTTTAACCGCTCACTAAAAGTCTGGAAATGCTGAAAGGCAAGAATGGTTGTGGGGACTAATATAGCGGCCTGCTTTCCTTCCAGGTTTGTTTTAAAAGCAGCCCGGATGGCCACTTCGGTTTTTCCAAAACCAACATCACCACAGATCAGCCTGTCCATCGGTGATGCTGATTCCATATCTTTTTTTACATCTGCTGTTGCTTTACTCTGGTCAGGAGTGTCTTCATAAATAAAAGATGCTTCCAGTTCCGTTTGCATATAATTATCCGGCGCATGCTGAAATCCCTGCTGCGCTTTTCTTTTGGCATAAAGTTTTATCAGGTCAAAAGCAATTTCCTTGACCTTTGATTTTGTTTTTTCTTTCAGCCTGTTCCAGACATCGCTGCCAAGTTTATTTACTTTTGGCACACTGCCTTCCTTGCCCGTGTACTTCGCGATCTTATGAAGACTATTGATGTTTACATATAAAATATCGGTGTCTTTATAGATCAGCCTGACCGCTTCCTGCAATCTTCCGTTTATTTCCAGTTTTTGCAAACCACTGAAAATTCCAACACCATGGTCAATATGTGTTACAAAATCTCCCGGTTGAAGTTCACGGAGTGTCCGCAGTGTTAATGCCTTGTTCTTGTTATACGCCTGCTTGACTTTGTATTTGTGATAACGTTGAAAAACCTGGTGATCGGTGTAACAAACGATCTTTTGATCTTCGTCAATAAACCCTTCATGGATAGAAGTGGTGATGGGGTTAAAAACAATTTCAGCTTTCAGGTCATCAAAAATACTTTGTAGTCTTTCCAGTTGTTTGGGATTCTCAGCAAAAATGTATAATTGAAATTTCTTCGCTTCCCAGCTTTTCAGATCTTTTATCAGCAGGTCAAAGCGGCGGTTAAATGCCGGTTGAACTTTTGTGCGGAATTCAATTTCAAAATCAGCCAAATGAGATTGAAAGCCAAATTCAACAAGATGTTTCTTTGTTAGTTCTTCTTTTAAAATACCCGGGCTGATAAAATCATCTGTGGTTATTTTTTTCTTTTCAATTTTATCGGAATCAGCTTCCCGGGTAACGGAACCCGATTCATTCATCATCCTTAAAAAAGCCTGCAGGTCTTCTTCACAATCTTCAAGTCTTTCCCTGCATAGTTCATAGTCCTGAATCCACGCAACAGTATTTTCCGGCAAAAAATCAAGCAAAGAGATCCTGTCCTCATTTTCAAATTGAGTGTCAACATTCGGAATGATATTTACCTGCAATAGTTTCCGTTCACTGAGTTGTGTTTCCGGGTCAACAATGCGGATGGAATCCACATCATTACCAAAGAGCTCAACCCGGTAAGGTTTTTCATTGCCAAATGAATAAATATCAAGGATGCCTCCCCGGATCGCAAACTGGCCGGGCTCATAAACAAAATCTGTTCTTTCAAAACCATAGTCTGCCAATTTCAGCAGCAATTCTTCCACATTCAGCCTGTCGCCGGCTCTGATATGAATGATATTGGAAGAAAGAGTATCGGGTTTCACCACTTTTTCAAACAATGCTTCCGGATATGTCACTAATACTTTCTTATTCCCGCCGGCCGCGATCTTTGTCAGCGCTTCGGTCCTGAGCATTACATGAGAAGAATTGAGCAGCTGATAATTTTTCCTGTTCTTGAAAGAAGATGGAAAATAAAAAATATCCAATGCTTCCGTCAGGTTCTCCAATGTATTATGGAAATAAGCGGCTTCTTCCGCGTCATTTAGAATAATAAGATGATTAAGTTGGGAACAGGACGGATGGAGAAATGTTGCCGCCACCGCAAACTGCGATGAGCTTCCCTGTAAGTTTTTAAGATAGATTTTTTGAGCCTGGGCAAAAGAAAGCCTGTCCGCCAGTTGAAAAAGACGGGGGGTGTTTTGATACAGTTCCAGCAGATCCGTTACACGCATTAGAATTCACAAAGATAATAACCAGAATGTTACGCATTCATCAATATTTTCCTCTTTGCATAACCAACGGAGTTGTTATTGGGTATATCTTTATCCAAATCACTTAAGAATGGCTTTACTACCCTGGCGGAAAGGCAAGGTTATAAGGATAGAAAATGAGACGGCCAACACCCATCGTTTCTGGATAGAGGTTGCAGAATTACCTTCTTTTGATTTTATACCCGGGCAGTTTGTAACGCTCGACCTGCCCATACATGAAAAGACCAATAAACGCTGGCGCAGTTATTCCATTGCATCCTGGCCGGATGGTTCAAATGTTTTTGAACTGATCATTGTACTTAACCAGCGGGGGGCCGGCACCCAATATCTTTTTAACCATGTGAAAGTTGGAAGTGAATTGATCTTTCGCGGACCGCAGGGAGTATTTACGTTGCCGGCGGTGATCGATAAAGATCTTTTCCTGGTCTGCACCGGCACGGGCGTTGCACCTTTCCGGAGCATGGTGCACCATATAAAGAACAATGCAATTGACCACAAGAATATCTACCTTGTATTCGGCAGCCGGAAAAAAGAAGACATCTTGTATTTTGATGAGCTGACAAAACTGCAAAGCGAGGTCGATAACTTCCAGTACATTCCAACACTTTCCCGGCAACATTGGGAAGGACATCATGGATATGTTCACCCGATCTACCAGCATCTCTGCGCCGGTCATCAGCCTGCTTTATTTTTCCTTTGCGGATGGAAACATATGATCGACGAGGCGCAAAAAAGAATCCTGGAAATGGGCTACGACAAAAAAACTATTCATCTTGAGTTGTACGGATGATTGGTCTTATCAATTATTAATTAATAATTAGTAATTAATAATTATTCCTTCCTAAATTCGCTAAAATCAAATTATATGGGTGCATCATCACTCATCGTACTCATTATTGCTGCCGTTGCCTTTTCCGGCATAGCCATTCTTATCTCCAAATTCGTTTTAAAACCTACGAAGAATAAGCAAAAAGGCGAACCTTACGAATGCGGCATTCCAACGCAGGGAAAAACATGGATACAATTAAATGTCGGTTATTATTTATTTGCATTGATATTCCTGATTTTTGATGTAGAGCTGGTTTTTCTTTATCCCTGGGCTGTAGTGGCAAAAACAGTGGGATGGCTTGCATTAGTTGAGATCGTTGTTTTCTTTTTCATTTTATTTATGGGATTTCTATATGCACATAAAAAAGGGGCATTAAAATGGATGTAAAGCCTCCCCAAACCCCTCGCAAGGAGGGGCCCTGCTTCACACAAAGCCAGCTTATTTGAAAAGTAAAATTGAATTTGAGACTTTGCAATGACTAAAGAAACTAAGATATCAAATGACTCTTCGAAAGTCTCCCCCTTGCGGGGAGATTTAGAGGGGGCTTTTCCGGGCCAGATTGAAGAGCTTCCCGGTGGTGGTATCGTACTCAGTAAACTGGATGATA
>DATHDV010000024.1:0-2710 GCA_035318845.1 Chitinophagaceae bacterium | reverse complement strand
CGGGGAAGTTTCATAACCCTGCATGGCAGTCAGGCGGGATGCTTGCCCATCACTTATATTGGCTTTCCAAAGATCACCTTCAAAAGCGAAGATGACGGTTTGCCCGTCAGGTGTAAGACAGGGATTGGAAAGGAAATAAGTTGAATTGTTTTGTGCGTGAACACAGATGTAAGAAAAGCAGGCAAGCACTGCTGCCAGGATCAATCGTTTCATTGCTGTTAGTTTAGCCCGGGAAATTACGATGGAAATAAGTTATGACCATACCGTTCAAATAGAAGTCCTGCTCATGGTTTAACATGAAGTTTGTAGGACCCGGTTATTTCATGATCATTTTTTTTATCCCACACATGAAAAGAAACAAGGAAATGATCATATTCTTTATCCGACGATTTTATGATGGCTTGTATAGTAACCTGGAACCCGTCTTCAGCCGGCACGCCTTCCGGGTGCGATTCCATCAGGTCTTTTTGTTCGAAAACATGTTTACGATCACTGCTCTCAATTTTTTGACCAACGCCGGGATAGATCCTCCCATTTTCCACGGTCCATCCGCTATCAATCAGTAATATGAGGTTTACATGCTGACCAATATTTACCTTATTATCCTCCGACAGTTTTGTACTGTCATTAAAAGCAAGGAAAGCATCTTTGATCTTGAATCCTTTTGCTTCAAGCAAAATATGGTTCTTATAGCGGGATGGGGGGTCTTCTTTCTTTTGATCTTTATCCTTACAGGAAAAGAACAGTACTACAGAAAGAGAAGCAATAAGAATATGTCCTGATCTCATAAGGTAATTTTAAAAGGGATCAAACTTTACACTACCAGGTTGACCATTTTGTTTTTTACATAAATAACTTTTTTGGGCGTCTTGCCTTCCAGCCATTTCTTTACGGTCTCATCGGCCAGGACAATTTCTTCCACCTGTTGCTGCGTGGCATCAAGGGCAATGGTCAGTTCGGTTCTTGTTTTACCATTGATAGCAATGGGATATGCTTTGGAATATTCCTTTACATATTTCTCTTCAAATGTTGGAAAGGATGCATCGAGAATAGAGGCCCCCTCTAAATCTCCCCTCAAGGGGGAGACTTCCGAAGAGTTTAATTGATTGTAAAGTTCTTCGGCAATATGCGGTGCATAAGGAGAAAGCAAGATCAATAACGGCTCAAGTATTTTTCTTTTATGACATTTCAGATCGGTGAGTTCATTGGTAGCGATCATAAAAGCGCTGACAGCGGTATTGAAACTAAAGCGCTCTGTATCACTTTCAATTTTCTTAATGGCATGATGTAATACTTTTAATTCTTCTGCTGTTGGTTCTTCATCGGTAACTATAAAGGCCTCCCCCGAACTACGTTCCTTTCCTTCTCCCGCCTGTTTGGCGGGATCGGGAACCTCCGAAGGAGGGGTTTTAGTTTCCCTAAAGAACAATCTCCAAAACTTTTTCAAAAAGCGATGCACACCCTCAATGCCCTTGGTATCCCATGGTTTGCTCATTTCTACCGGGCCGAGAAACATTTCATACATGCGGAAAGTGTCGGCGCCGTATGTATTAATTATTTCATCTGGATTAACAGTATTTACTTTTGATTTAGACATTTTTTCAACTTCCCTAGAACAAATAAATTTGTTATCATTTGTAATAAACTCTGCATTTGACAGTCTGGCAAAATCTTTTTTGATTTTTTCAATATCTAATCCATCCTTATAATTTACATACTCAATCGGCACATAAGTTTTATAATAATTATTCAATAATCCAATTTGAACAATATTTTTTAATCCCCAATTTTCTATATCCTCAGAAATAGGCTTTAAAAAATAGTTATAAAGTCTATTTCTAAAATCCATATGTTGTATTTCTTCCTCTGAAGTTGGATTATTATATGCCTTTCTTATATATATCATTAAATCATCTGATATGTATACATCTTTAAATACCTTGTATTTCTCTTTAAGTTCTTGGATTCTTATTTTTTGCTCTTCGGTCGTGTTTACCATTAAATTGACACCAAAATTGAATCCTATAAAATTTACAAGCGCACTAACCCCCTGTATCATCCCCTGGTTCACCAACCTCTTATACGGTTCATCAAAACCAATCAATCCTAAATCAAATAAAACTTTAGTCCACATGCGGCTATATAATAAATGGCCTACTGCATGTTCTGTTCCGCCAATATAGATATCAACCTGGTTCCAGTAATCAGATATTTTCCGGTCGCAAAATGTTTTATCATTATGCGGGTCCATGTAGCGGAGAAAATACCAGGATGAACCTGCATAGCCCGGCATGGTGTTAGTTTCCCTCACCCCCTGCCCCCTCTCCACAAGTGGAGAGGGGATTCGACGACCCAGCTCCGATTTTATCTTTTCTTTTACCTGATATGGATGTTCTATTACTTCTTCATTCGTAAACCGTATTACATCAAAACCAATTTCATTGAGCACTTTAGTTCTTTCTTCATCATACCTCTTTTGTTCTTCCGTGTTGTGATACCCGCCGTCAACTTCGACTATCATTTTTTCCTGTAAACAAACAAAATCAACTATGTAAGATTCAATCGGGTGTTGTCGTCGGAACTTAACCCCCAACTTACTATCCCTTAATAGTTCCCAAAGTATTCCTTCTGCTTCTGTATGTCCTTTTCTCATTTCTTTAGCCAATTCATATTGCTTCGGCGTATGCACCCCGTACTTAGGAACTCTCGC
>DATHDV010000023.1:0-2595 GCA_035318845.1 Chitinophagaceae bacterium | reverse complement strand
GCTTGCAAGGGAATTTGCCGAGGTCATGCAGGAAGATGAGATCGTCCGGAAGTTCCTGCAAAAAAAACATTTCGAGTTTTCCATGAATAATGGCTTTCAACTGAGTATAAAAAATAACACACCGGCTGAACCAGCAGCGGACGGAGAAAGTGACGAAACAGAAAAAACGGATGATGAGGTTCCAGTAACGGCGACCGATGTATCATGATCCTGTTTTCATTGGCTGATAACCTATTCTTCCCTCGCATGAACATTCGTTTGGATAAGAAATTATTTTAAATCATCATATTTATCTGATGTATCTGTTACCTTTATCGGGTAAAATTTAAATAAAATCCAGGGTTAGTTTATGTTTCGATCAGTTATTACAGGCACCGGCTCGTACATACCACCTTTTGTACAGTCGAACCAGGAATTCACAAAACATTCTTTTTACACAGAAAATCAAGAGCCGTTAAGTACTGCCCCGCATGAAGTGGTCGAAAAATTCAACCAGATCACCGGCATAGAAGAAAGACGTTATACTACCGATGAGTTGAATGCATCCGATATCGGCAGCATGGCTGCTAAAAAGGCGATCGGTGATAGTGGTATTGATCCCGAAGAAATTGACCAGTTGATCGTTGCCCATAATTTCGGCAATGTGATCAAGCACACGATCCAGACAGATGCTGTGCCTTCCCTGGCAAGTCATATCAAACATATACTCGGCATCCGTAACCCGAATTGTGTGGCTTACGATATTTTGTTTGGATGCCCGGGTTGGCTGCAGGGATTGATACAATCGGATGCTTTTTTTAAGGCGGGTATTGCCAGGAAAGCATTGATCGTTGGCACCGAAACATTGTCGAGGGTCATTGATATGTACGACCGTGACAGCATGATATTCAGTGATGGCGCCGGCGCCGCTGTGATCGAGTATAAAGAAGTGGAAACACCAGGACCCGGTGTGCTGGCCACCTGCGCACAAACATATGCTGTTGACGAATTGGATTATATTAATATGGGCAAGTCCTACTATCCCGGCAGCGATCCCCGTATCCGGTATATTAAAATGAAAGGCCGTAAGGTCTATGAATATGCCCTGAAATATGTGCCGGCTGCCATGAAAGAATGTCTCGAGAAAAGCGCTGTGGATATTCATGATCTGAAAAAAGTATTTATACACCAGGCCAACGAAAAAATGGATGAGGCTATTATTAAAAGAATGTACCAGTTGTATGGGATCAGCAAGCCTCCTGAAAACATTATGCCCATGAGTATTCAATGGTTGGGAAACAGTTCTGTTGCTACCATTCCTACCTTATACGATCTTGTTCTCAGGAACCAGCTCGATGCACATCATTTAGCACCCGGTGATGTGATCCTCTTCGCCTCTGTGGGCGCCGGCATGAACATCAATGCAGTTTGTTATCGTTATTGATTTTGGGAAAGCTTTTAGCTTTTAGCCTTTAGCCATTAGCTAAGGGAGAAAAACTTTTACTCAAAGAAAAATCAGCTAATGGCTAAAGGCTATCAGCTAACGGCTAATGACCCAGGCCCAGTTTAACTTTCAGGCTTTGCGGCAGGGCTTGTTTATTCACCATCATGATAACTGTATTTAATTTGAAATAAGTTTCGTCCATAAAAAGAAAACCCTTGTACTTGCTGAACCAGGTGCCCCAGGAATTTTTCAGGTAATACCATTTATTATTCTTCTCATCCCTGCCAATGCCCACCAGGTGAAGCATATGATCTCTTTCTGTGCTTTCATTCTTAAAATTCTTCGACCGCTGCTCGGTAAATTGAAGCGGTGTATAATCGCTGATGGCATAGCCGGCCCAATAATTAAACCCCGGTTCCGTCACATCACCTTCCCAACCCACTGACCAGCCTTTTGCCAAAGCCGTATCCACCAGCATCTGCATATCATCCAATGTAATATTGTATAAACTATCACCGGCCCAGTTAAATTTATCTGCCAGTAAACATTTTTGGTTAAAAGGAAGGTTGGCAAAAGACATGACATCAACATAATCATCTCCCGATAAACCTATTTCCTTTGCAAAGGTTTTGGGGTTGTAAGGTTTAAGGTTGTACAAAAAAGTTTCAGGCACTTTACCGAGGTAGCGGTCAAGGGTATCATTCATCTGGCCCAGCTCAATGGGATTAAGTTCTGTTTTTCCCTCCAGCAACAACTGTTGAGCAAATCTTTTCATCGCTGTATCCAGCCTTGCATGGTTATGATTGGGCTCTCCGTTTGGCCTGCCATCATATACTTCCTCCGGTACGATGCCATATTTATTGATGATACGTATCACATCACGAAATTGTCCGCCGCCTTCATAATAGGTTTTACCTTTTGTTGCCAGCCATTGTCTTGCTTTATCAATATAAGCATAGCGGGCAATAAACATTTCCGACAAATTAAGCCGGAGATTGTTTTTTTTTGCGAGGTCGCTTTCAAACAAGGAATTACTGCCAAATGCCCAGCAGGTTGGACTCTGGCTTTGATCTTTTACTTCCGGGCAAAAAACGGCTGAGTCTGTTAAATGGATCCTGGGTAAATAAGCCTCAGCAGCAGGCTGTGCATCTACCCGTGCTGCTGTGACAATA
>DATHDV010000022.1:0-44742 GCA_035318845.1 Chitinophagaceae bacterium | reverse complement strand
CAAAATAGCAGTAGGGAGACTCGGCGGCGAAGAAACTTTAAGATTATGACACATAGATTTAATAGCAAAACTATTTTTATCGCTGCTATTTTTTTAATTTGGGCTTTACAAGGTAAAACACAAATTAGCGAAGGGCTTTTGAAATTAATCGACAATAAGAATATTGCATACGAAATGGCTTTAACGAGACCTCAAACTTATAATAAAGATGAGATATCGGTTTCAATTGAAATAATTCATATCAGTAGTTTTGATCTGGATTCCCTGTTGAGAAAAAATGATAGGGTAGAGTTTATTTATTCTTTAATAAAGTTATTTGATGATCCTAATTATGATTGGGGTGCAAATCTTTTGTTATATGCAATAACCAGACGACTTGCTTTTACAATCATTATGATTAATTCAGAAGATAAGTGGCGAAAATCTTTTAAAGAGAAAGACTTAGAGTATTGGCGGTCATTCTTTGCTGGTATTATGTTCTCTAAAAAGTGGAAGTAAGCTAATTGAGTAATGTATAAAAAAGCTGGTTTTAAGGTCTCGGTTTCCTTCCTTAGCTATCAAAAACACCCGCCAGCACAATACAATCACTGCATTGATTGAGGAAGGGTAAATTGACATAGTGTGCAGTCAATGTATTGCCGAAAAGGGCTTTACCTTGCTTCGCAAGATCAAATCCCTTTCCGGTTTCATGCTGTCATGGTTTTTGGCCGCAGTCAGTCACCTTCGTCCGTGCTCTCAATCTGTATGGCCTATTCGCTTCACTCATAAGCCATACAGCTTCCGCACTCCACATTATCTCCCCACCACTGGCGGCAATCAACGAAAGTATGCTCATCACAATGCATAGCTTATACTTTTTCGCTGCCTTGTGGTGGGGGCGCCACCTGCTGGCGTTTACCGTCGCTGAACACAGAACTGATGCTATGTTTTGCTGGCACATAACCCACCCTTATACAATATGCCACGCAAAACAACCTACGCCTGAGCTACGCCCCGTGTTACACACTCCAAAGCGTAGCCACGGTGAACGCATGGCGCAGGACGGTGGCGCTGAAATGGTCTTAAATTGTGATAATAATTTCGCTACATAAAGACATAAAGGTTTTTGTCTTGTAGCTGCCGAATCGCACAGAAATAGCGAAGGAATGGTTTAGAAAGCGAACCTATCCCGGCCAACCAGCAATTCAATTTTAATATTCCCCTGCCTGAAAAATGCAGTGGTGACCATTTCAGATTCAACGGCTTCGGTTTTATAACAAGGGGAATTGAGTAGTTTTTCAAATAAAGGGATAGAATCAGTTAGTTTTTTTACTGCTATTCCGATATGTTCGACTTTGAGCATAAACCCCTGTTTTTGAGAGATTACGAAATTGGTAAAAATCCGGACTCGGGGCTAAATTAAAGCTTTCAGGTAGAACCTTTTGGAGTAATTTTGCTTATAATAAACAGAAACAACGATAATTGATTTTATGCTGAAATTTCCTATTTACCTGGATCATAATGCCACTACTCCCTGCGATCCAAGGGTGGTGGAAGCTATGATCCCTTATTTTACAAACAACTTTGGTAATGCCGCAAGCCGTAACCATCCTTTTGGCTGGCAGGCCGAAGAAGCTGTTGATTATGCCCGTGAGCAAGTGGCTAAATTAATAGGCGCTGATCCCAAAGAAATAATTTTTACTTCAGGAGCCACGGAAGCCGATAACCTTGCTATCAAAGGTGTGTTTGAAATGTATGCCAGCAAAGGCAATCATATCATCACCTGCAATATTGAACATAAAGCAGTATTGGATACCTGCAAGCATATAGAAAAAGAAGGTGGCGAAGTAACTTACCTGAAAGTAAAAGATAATGGTTTGATCGACCTGGCCGAACTGGAAGCTGCTATCAAACCAACAACGATCCTCATTGCGATCATGTATGCCAATAATGAAATTGGTACTATCATGCCGATGAAAGAGATCAGTGCTATTGCAAAAAAGAAAGGCATCCTTGTATTCAGCGATGCGACACAGGCTGTTGGTAAAGTGCCCGTAGATGTAAACAAAGATGGAATTGACCTGATGGCTTTTTCAGCACACAAAATGTATGGCCCCAAAGGTGTCGGCGCTTTATATGTTCGCCGGAAGAATCCAAGGGTGAAGGTAACAGCCCAGATCGATGGAGGTGGTCATGAAAGAGGAATGAGAAGCGGCACATTGAATGTACCCGGGATTGTTGGCTTTGGTAAAGCCTGTGAGATCTGTTTGAACGAAATGACAGAGGAAACAGCAAGGATAAGCAAGTTGAGAGATAAACTTGAAACATCACTCTTAAAAATAGAAGAAGCGTATTTAAATGGCGACAAAGAACAGCGCTTGCCGCATGTCAGCAATATTTCATTTAAATATGTGGAAGGAGAGGGACTGATGATGGGATTTAATAAAAATATTGCCGTGTCATCAGGTTCGGCCTGTACCTCTGCATCACTTGAACCATCTTATGTGTTAAAAGCATTGGGATTGGGGGATGATCTGGCACACAGTTCGCTACGATTTGGCCTGGGAAGATTCACTGATGAAGAGCAGATCGATTATACGATCGAGCAGGTAACGAATACGGTCAATAAATTAAGAGAAATGAGTCCGCTTTGGGAAATGTATAAGGAAGGAATTGATATGAATAGCATTGAATGGGCGCACCATTAAATTGATTTGAAAATGATCCGATTTGAAGATTTGAAGATGGCTTCAACCCGGATCAGTAATTGTAAGTGTAAATGACAGACCGACATCTTCAAATTAAATAATTTTCAAATCTTAAAAATTATAAATTTGAAAATGATCCGATTTGAAGATTTGAAGATTTGAAGATGGCTTCAACCCGGATCAATAATTGTAAGAGTAAATGACAGACAGACATCTTCAAATTAAATAATTTTCAAATCTTCAAATCATACTATTATGGCATACTCAGAAAAAGTTCTCGATCATTATACCAATCCTCAAAACGTTGGTACATTGGATAAGAGTAAATCTAACGTGGGTACCGGTCTTGTTGGTGCACCCGAATGCGGCGACGTAATGCGCCTGCAAATAGAAGTAGACGATGCCACCGGCATGATCAAAGATGCCAAGTTCAAAACCTTTGGCTGTGGTTCTGCTATTGCATCTTCTTCACTGGCTACGGAGTGGCTGAAAGGCAAATCCATTGATGAAGCGATGAAGATCGACAATATGGAGATCGTAGAAGAGCTTCACCTGCCCCCGGTAAAGATCCACTGCTCTGTACTGGCCGAAGATGCTATCAAAGCAGCGGTAAATGATTACCGTAAAAAGAATGGCCTGGAAGAACTGAAATTCGAGGAGTCTGTTATTCACTAATTAAAAAGTAAAAAATCAAAATTCAAAAAGGATTCCGTTTCATTCAGACTTTTTTTTGAATTTTTAATTTTGACTTTCTATGAGCGTAGCATCAGAAAACAGCATTTACATAAGCGATAAGGCAAAACAAAAAGTACATCAATTGATGTCCGATGCAGGTGTTGCCGATGATCCTTCTTATTTTCTCCGCGTGGGTGTGGTTGGTGGTGGATGTTCGGGATTAAGCTATAAACTGGACTTTGATAATGAACAAAAACCCATGGACCAGGTGTTTGAAGATAATGGCATAAAAGTAGTAACCGACCTGAAAAGTTTTTTATACCTCGTTAATACTACGCTGGATTTTTCCGATGGGTTGAATGGAAAAGGATTTTACTTCAGCAATCCCAATGCCAGCCGGACCTGTGGCTGCGGGGAAAGCTTTGCAGTTTAAAGAAGTGATTTCCCTGATTAGTATTTAGAAATTTTGGAATTGGGAGATTGGGAAATTGCTTTATCTCCGACCCTTCCAATGGTTTTCCGGAATCTTCTTTTTTTGAAAAATTTCCCAATTACCCTTTTCCCAATCCTGCTTTCAAACTGTATCTTGCACTGATACACTATGTGGTCCGTTTGTAAAAAAGAGCTCCGCCAGTTTTTTAGCAGCCTTACCGGCTATATTGCCATCATCGTTTTTCTTTTGGTCAATGGATTAGTGTTATTTGTTTTTGATGATAATATCCTTGACTTTGGATATGCTACCCTGGATCGTTTTTTTCAATTAGCCCCCTGGATACTCCTCCTGCTGATCCCCGCCATTACCATGCGCAGTTTCGCTGATGAATTTAAAACCGGTACTTATGAAATACTGCAGACACGACCATTAACCCGCTGGCAGATCATCGGTGGCAAATACCTGGGCTGTTTCCTTGTTGTTGTCATTGCATTGATCCCAACTATCATTTATATATTTTCTATTCAACGGCTTTCTTCCGGCGAAGGCATAGATATGGGCGCAACGATCGGCTCGTATATCGGTTTATTTTTCCTCGCTGCGGTTTTCACAGCTATCAGTACCTGTTGCAGCAGTTTTACCAATAATGCAGTAGTGGCATTTATTGTCAGTCTCATTGGATCTGCGTTGTTATATTATGGATTCAGCGCCATAAGCCGGCTACCGGCATTGACAAACGGCCCGGATTATTATACTGAAATGCTTGGTATTGATTTTCATTACAGGAGTATCAGCCGTGGATTGATCGATACAAGAGATGTGGTTTATTTTTTATCTGTAATATTTTTATTCCTGGCGATCACTAACAGAAACCTCACCCCAGCCCTCTCCACAAAGTGGAGAGGGAGAACCTCACCCCAACCCTCTCCACGGAGTGGAGAGGGAGTAAGAGAAAACAAAATGAGCAATACGATTAATAAAGTATTGGCTTCAAAATTCTGGTGGCTCATGCTGCTGGTAATTTTGTTTACCATAAACTTTCTTGCTTCCTCTTTCCATGCACGTTTTGACCTGACAAAAGAAAAAAGATATACGCTCAGCAAAGCCAGCAAGGACCTGTTGCGAAGCCTGGATGATGATGTGCAGGTTGATGTTTTTCTGAAAGGCGAATTCCCTTCGGGTTTCAGAAAATTGGCTAACAGTACCGAAGAGTTCCTGGGACTGATGAAAGAAAGAAACAGTTCCCGGTTTCATTATCGTTTTATTTCTCCATTGGATGAAATGCCCGGAAGTAATATTGTTTATGGCGATTCACTCGTCAGCCTGGGAGCTGTGCCGATCAATCTTACGGTGCAAAAAAAAGCCGGTGAAAGCAGTAATATTATTTTCCCGGTTGCGATCATGCATTATAAAGGAAAACAATCGCTGGTGAATTTATATCCGGGGGCCAGCGGAAGGATATCACAGGAAGAGATCAACAGCGCAGAAGCATTGATGGAGTATCAGTTTGTGAAATCACTGGATAAGCTAACACAGGTAAGAAAACCAGGTGTAGCTTATGCAACGGGTAATGGGGAGCCGGTGGACAGCAGACCCTATGACCTGGTACAAACGCTCAGACAGGATTATGAATTCGGAATGCTGAATCTAAAGACACAACCCAAAATACCTGATGGGGTGGATGTCTTACTGATGGTAAAACCAACAGAGCCATTTACCGAGGAAGAAAAAATAAAAATAGATCAGTATGTAATGCGTGGCGGTAAGCTGATCTGTTTTATCGATAACCTGATCGCAGAACAGGACAGCCTGTCATTTAAAACAGAGACCATTGCATTTGACAGGAATCTGAACCTGACGGACATGTTCTTCAAATATGGATGCAGGATCAATACCGACCTCGTGATGGATCTGCAGTGTGATATGATACCATTAGTGGTAGGCGGAACAACGGCTAATCCGCAATTCGAATTTTTGCACTGGAATTATTTTCCCTTGTTTTCACCGGGCAGCAATAAAATATTGAATAATAGTCTTGGATATGTTTCGGGTCGTTTTGTAAACTCTATTGACAGTATCCAGGCTGCAGGGATACAAAAATTTGTTTTACTGGCATCATCTCCCAATTCAAGAAGTATCAGGACCCCGGCATTGATCAGCCTCAATGAAAACAAAAATGCTCCGGAAGATGAAAAATTCAGGCAAAACAATATCCCGGTGGCCATGTTATTACAAGGCAAATTCACTTCTTTATACAGGAACAGGATCTCTCAGGCACAAGAAGACAGCCTTCATGCTCATGGAGCAAATTATCAAAGTGAGGGAGTGGGAGAGAACAAGATCATTATTGTTGGAGATGGCGATATGGTGTTGAATGATATGACGCCGGATGCCGGCCCTTTGCCAATGGGATGGAATAAATATACATACCGCGAGTATCAAAACCAGACCGAATACGGCAAAGCATTTATCCCGGTTGCCAACAGGGAGTTCCTGCTTAATTGCATTGAATATCTTGTAAATAATGCTGCTATCAGTGAAACAAGGAATAAGGATATAGTACTTCGTCTTTTAGATTCGCAAAAAGTAAAAAAACAAAAAACAAGCTGGCAATTTATCAACATTGGATTACCCGTGGTTGCCATATTGTTGTTCGGATTTATTTACCAGCAGATAAGGAAAAGGAAATATGCTGCTTAAAAAGGTAGTGACTCACCCGATAGCTATCGGGTTTGTAAAACTATTAATACAAACCACTAAGACACCAAGACACAATCCCGATAGCTATCGGGACACAAAGATTACTTTGTGTTACTCCGTGACTTTGTGCCTTTGTGGTTCAAATTTAAACCCGATAGCTATCGGGTGAATCACTACCCTTTGGAACGACAGCCTTGCTCACTCCTTCCTCCCTTGTATCTTTGTCACATATTTAACCGCTGAATGACAACTGACCAGATCACCTACATTGTTTTTGGAATAGTATTGCTGCTTGCATTGATATTCGATCTTGGTCTGATGAGTAAAAAAGGCCGGAAAGTAACAATAAGACAGGCCATGTATCAAACCTTTTTCTGGGTAGGCCTGGCCATGGCTTTCTTTGTTTTCATGTGGGTGCAAAATGGACAGACACTGGCCTTACAATATCTCAGCGGCTACCTGATGGAATGGAGCCTGAGCATTGACAATATTTTTGTTTTCATTGTTATTTTCTCAGCTTTTTCTGTAAAAGAAAAACATTATGGCCGCGTGCTGCTGATCGGGATCATGATGGCAATTGTTTTCAGGGTTATTTTTATTACGGTGGGAGTTGCGCTGGTAGATAAATTTGACTGGATACTTTATATTTTCGGAGCTTTCCTTATTTATACCGGGTTCAGAATTTTTACCACTAATCATGATGAAGAGTTTGATCCGCTGAAGAGCAAAGTTTACCGGTTAATGAAAAAATTTTTACCATTGTCTCCTCATGATGGTAACGGGAAATTCAGGATCATAGAAAATGGTAAGCGGGTATATACCACTTTGTTTGCGGTGGTCATTATGCTGGCGGCTATTGACCTGGTGTTTGCCCTGGATTCCATTCCGGCTGTGATGGGAATTTCAAGAGACAAGCTGGTCATTTACACTTCCAATATTTTTGCGGTGCTTGGCTTAAGGTCTTTGTTTTTCCTGTTGCGGGGCGCCGTCAGCCGGTTCGATTACCTGCAGCAGGGTATTGCGGTCGTACTTGTTTTTATTGGTATTAAAATGCTTTGTGAGCACTGGATCAACCAATGGGGTATCAGCAAAGACCTGCAGGTCATTCTTTCATTAGGGATCATTATCATTTGCATTGCCGGTTCCATCTTCTATTCCATCTTTATGAAAAAGAAAGGTGTACCCCCGGATGTGGATGATGAAAGCATATAAAAGTATTTTAAATGACCTATTTGTTAAGTCATATTGCCGGTATAGTTGAAGCTGATCCAACGATCAGCAACGACGCAACAATTGAACACCTGTTGCTGGACAGCAGGAAAATAAATTCTCCTGCCACATCATTATTCTTTGCATTAAAAGGGCCAAGAAGGGACGGGCACCAGTTCATCCCGGATCTTTATAAAAAAGGAATAAGAAATTTTATTATCAGCGAAAAAATAAATTCATCACTTTACCCGGATGCAAATTTTTTAGAAGTAAGTGACACCTTACAGGCATTACAACAACTGGCGGCTTATCACCGGGGCCAGTTCAATACCTTGCCTACCGGCAGGCAGGTTCCTGTTATTGGCATTACGGGCAGCAATGGAAAAACAATTGTGAAAGAATGGCTGTACCAGTTACTGCACGAAGACCATAATATAGTTCGCAGTCCCAAAAGTTATAATTCGCAGATCGGTGTACCATTGAGCATATGGCAAATGAATGAGCAACATGATCTGGGCATCTTTGAAGCAGGTATTTCAGAGCAGGGGGAAATGCTGCGACTGGAAAGAATGATCCGGCCTACTATCGGCATTCTTACCAATATTGGTGAAGCGCATAGCGAAGGATTCAATGATACCGAACATAAGTTCAGGGAAAAACTGGTACTCTTCAGGAATTGTAAAACGGTAATTGGAAGAGAAATCGATTTTGCAGGACAGGAAGAGTTTATTGAATTGCTGGGAGAAGATCTGCAAGTGCTTACCTGGGGCATTTCAGATAAAAATGATTTTATTCTCACGGGTATTGAAAAACAAAGCGGCACAACAAAGATCACTTTGAAATATGACAGCACTGAAGTGGAAATAATGATCTCATTGACCGACGATGCTTCGGTTGAAAATGCCATTACCTGTTGCTGTACACTATTACACCTGGGCGTTGGCATTGAAGTTATTCGTGAAAGAATGAAAACGCTTCAACCGGTAAATATGCGGTTAGAGTTGAAGAAAGGCATTAATCATTGCTCCGTCATTAATGACAGCTACAGTGCCGACCTCAGTTCATTGGAAATTGCATTGAATTTCCTTGACCAGCAAAGCTCGGGAACAAAGAAGACGATAATACTATCTGATCTTTTGCAAAGTGCCCTGCCCGATGAGGAATTGTATTTGCAAATTCTTGAAAGCCTGGAAAAACATCATGTTACGAGGCTGATAGGCATCGGCGAAAGAATTTCTTCTCATATACAGCAGGCAAATGAATTGCAAATCGAGTTATATCCTTCCACTGCAGATTTTATCAAACAATTCCGTTCATCACAGTTCAAAGAAGAAACGATCTTAATAAAAGGGGCGAGGGTATTCGCATTTGAGGATATTGTTCAACTGCTGGAACAGAAAGTACACCAGACCGTATTAGAAATAAACCTGAATGCCATTGCGCACAACCTGAAAGAATATCAAAAACTGCTGAACCCATCCACCAAAGTAATGGCCATGGTAAAAGCTTTTGCTTATGGAAGCGGTGGCGCTGAGATCGCCGGCATTTTACAATATCATAAAGTGGATTGGCTGGGCGTGGCATACGCTGATGAAGGTGTGGAATTGCGCAGGTCGGGTATTTCACTTCCCATCATGGTGATGAACCCGGAAGAAAGCGCATTTGAATCCATCGTAGAGCATCAGCTTGAACCGGAGATATATTCGTTTGAACTACTTCATTCATTTGATAAATTTTTACAGCAGGAAGGTTTACAGCAATACCCGGTTCATATTGAAATAGAAACCGGGATGAATCGCCTGGGTTTTGCAACAGGTGAAATGGATAAGCTTTCTGCTTACCTGCTATCAAGCAGTTCTTTCAAAATTCAAACCGTGTTCTCTCATCTTGCCGCCAGTGAAGAAGAAGCGCAGGATGAATTTACCATGCAGCAATTTAGCCGGTTTAATAATGCAGCTGCAGTATTGCAGGATAAGATCGGTTATCATTTTCTCCGGCACATTGCCAATTCGGCAGCGATCGTAAGACACCCGCAATTACAGATGGACATGGTGAGATTGGGCATCGGGATGTATGGAGTTGACGGCGCTCATTCACAAAAATTAAATCTTCAGACTGTTGCTACATTAAAATCTACCGTTGCACAAATAAAACATTTGAAGAAAGGAGAATCGGTGAGCTACAACCGTCAAACCATTTTGAACCAGGATTCAGTTATTGCTACGATCCGCATCGGCTATGCAGATGGTTATCCGCGCAGGCTGGGAAATGGAATTGGAAAAATTTGGATAAAAGAAAAAATGGTACCCGTTGTTGGGGTTGTTTGTATGGATATGATCATGATCGATATCACAAATATGGCTGATGTGCGGGAGGGTGATGATGTAATCATTTTCGGAAGACAGTTACCTGTGCAGCAGATCGCTCAATGGGCAAATACTATTCCTTATGAGATCATGACGGGGATCTCACAGAGGGTAAAGAGAGTTTATTTTGAAGAGTGATAAAGTCAAAAAAGTCAAATAGGTCATACAGGTCAAATTAAGAAGTAGTATGACTTATTTGACCCGCCTGACTGATATGACTGCCATGACTTTTATGACTTCTTTGACCTAACAGCTAGCAGCTTTCTCCTTATATTTGTCAGAATTATGAGATCACTCCGGGTAAAACATGTTGTTTTCATCATTGCGGTCATCATCATCGTGGACCAGGCATTGAAGATATGGATCAAGACCAGTTATCCTACCAATGAAGCGACCAGGGTTTTGGGCATGAATTGGTTTCGCCTGCATTTTATTGAAAACCCCGGCATGGCATGGGGCTGGAAGTTTGGAAACGAAACCGGTAAACTGGTCCTGACATTATTCCGCCTGGCTGCAGTTATTTTTGGTACATGGTACCTGGGTCAAATAGTAAAGAAGCAATATAAAAGAGGATTTATTGTTTGCGCTGCTCTTATTTATGCAGGTGCATTAGGCAACCTGATAGATAGTATGTTTTATGGAATGATCTTCGATAAAGGACTTCATTATGATCCCGTCCTTAATGATTATGTGAGTTATTCCGGTATTGCTCAATTTAGCTCTCACGGGTATTCATCTTTTCTTCATGGCAGCGTGGTGGATATGCTTTATTTCCCCATTCTTGAGAACAAACATTTTCCATCCTGGTTTCCATTTGTGGGACGTGATGAGTTCACATTTTTCAGCCCCATCTTTAATTTAGCAGATGCTTCTATTTCTGTCGGTGTTATAACCTTATTGCTTTTTCAAAAACGGTTTTTTAAAAAGCATTCTCCAAAAGCAGCACATTCAACGGTGGAAACCAGCACGGACATCAGCGATAAAATGCAGGTGCTTTAGTCCACTTTCTCCCTGGTTGAAGAATAAAGTCTTACTTCGATATTTTGATCACAGCCTTTTGTAATATCACCTCACCTGATTGCAGGCGGAGAAAATAAACGCCGGTGGCCAGTTGCCCGGTATTTGTCATTACCAGCCGGTTAACGCCCGATGCAACAGCAAAAGTTCTTTTATTGACTGTTCTTCCGGATTGATCGATCAGTGTAGCGTATGCAGTACCGCTATGATCAGCAGCCACCTCGAGATCCAGCGAGTTGCTGAAAGGGTTAATGACTGTGATGAAGAAAAATGGATCAGCAGAAGCAGCTAATAAAATAGTCCTGGAATAACTGGATCCTCCGGCAATATTTCTCATTTTTACCCGGTAAAAAGTTTTCCCTGTCAATATGGTCGGATCTGTAAAGGGATAAAAATTTTCTTCAGATATATAATCATTACTGCTGCTTATGGTAGCAATTACTGAGAATACAGAACCATCTGTGCTTTTTTCTATATCAAATGACAAAGATTCAGATTCCCTGGCCGTCGTCCATTTTAATAAAGCATGATTATCCGATGTATAGCCGTTAAAGGACAGGAACCGGGAAGCAAGACCAATTCCGCAATCAATGACTCTCAAACTAATGATGCCGGGATCTGTAAAGCGGCAATTTACATCTGAAAGATTGCTGAGCGTCGTGGCAACCACCACCCTGTACAGGTCACCATTATTTGCCAACTGGGTCTGGCTGGGTGGTACATTATATGAACTCACATATTCCCATGCAGTTCCATTCCAAAAAGGTGTAGCGGGGCCCAGGGCACCCGTAACATCAGACCAGGAAGCACCACCATTGGTGCTGCGTTGCCATTTATAATAAACATAGTTGTTGAAGAACGATCTTATCGTATCCTGGAGAAGAATAGTATTACTGTCACATACTGTTGGATTATAATTGGGCGCATATTTCATATTAGGAGAACAGGTGCTGACCGCGATATCATCCAATGCCCAGTCATTGCCACCACCACCGGGGGCATTATTAAAAAATTTCAATGTGAAACTTGTTTGAGTCGCACCTGTCAGAAACGTAAAACCTTTTTTTACCCATTGCCCGTTGTACAGGATATTGCCGGTAGTATAATAGTCAATGCCATCAATGTCAAAAGTAAGGTTGGGTCGAACACCGGATGAATCACCCGCGGCAGAAGGAAGATAACCAGCGCCACTGGCGCCAGTGCCATTGGAATCACAACCACATTTGGAACAGATATTTCTCATCCAGCAGGAAACCTCGTAATAAGTATTGGGACAAAGTCCTGATATGGTTTGCTGAAAGGCTGAGTCGATCCGGTAAGCTGCATTGATAACAAGCATATAGCCGCCATTTCCTGCAACTGTATCGGCAGCAGGATTTCCTGCAGTAGGTGATGCGGCCCCGGTATGGTCGCCGATAATATCCCATAAAGTAAATACACGGTGAGTGGGTGAAGAACCATCGGGCTTGGCCCATGTATTTAATGTTGTATAATTCTGGCGGGTTGATGTATTATTGGGAATGCCATAAAAATAATCCTGCGGAGAATTCAGATCAAAAAAATTGTAGGTATAACCAACCGGGACATTTGCAGAAGATCCGCGGTTGCGGGGCTTGCCGCTGCCGAAAGTTCCGTTTGTTTCCGTACCAATTGCATTGGTGCCTACCGTATTGGAACAAATACCATAATTCTGATATACCTGTATAGTATTTGACGGGAAAGTAAATGTTTGTATGGGGTTAACCCCGTTTTTATAAGTCATGTTGCCTCCACCCGTACTGATATTCGTTCCTGTTACTGCAGTTACTTTTACTTTGAATGAGGCGATCATGATACATACACTGCCATAAAAAGAAGGTTTATGCGTATTCGCTACCCGCCCTCTTCTGAAAGCAGTAGCAGGGGCAGCTGCAGTATTGTAACCAAGGTTAATGGTGATATTGCTTCCGGTGATCCACCCGGCATCATCGCCGGCTGCATCGGTAAACTGTTTGTATATTTTTCCTTCATTGGTAAGTACACGGACGCTTCCTGTAACAAAGATGGTACCTGCAGGAACAGCGTCCTGGTACCTGCAACTGTCGTAAGTGCCTACCCGTACAACGAACGAAGACCTGATCTCAAGCGTGTCACCTGTTTCAACAGTGCCGCCATTCAAGCCTTTTGTTACATTGATATAACTTTTTCCAAAGTCAATATTCTGCGCAGCAGCATTTTCGGGGATACAAAAAAATAACGCTGGAAAAAAAGTAAAACGCAGTAAAAGAAATATATGCGGTATAATTTTCTTCATAGGAAGGGATTTCGTGATCTCACAAGTCGGATTTTACATAATAAAAATAAAGGAAAGGGTAGCCAGTAACAATAGGAGTTTATGCCTAGAAATTTATAAAATTTCCGGCAACTTTTACCCGGAAAATCACTGGTAAAAAGTGTTGATGCGATGTCTGGTTTCGCTATTACAAATCCTTATCATAAATAGCCAACTTCCCGTTTATACTTTGTTGCCGTTTTTGTTTACTACTATTAGTTTGAAAAGCAGTGCATAAGTAATTGGTTCTGCTGCTTGCTTAGTATTAATACTGTTACGGAGGATACTGGTTATCCCCGGGAAATCACAGGTGGTCCCGAAATGATCTTTCTATAGATATTTCTTTCTTAGCTGGAACCTGTTTACTATAAATGTACAATGGCTATGAGAGGGGAGTTCAGAAATAAAACAGCTGGTATCATCTTAAAAAGCAAAGTCCCCCGATTCGCGGGGGACATTTGTTTTAGGTTATGCTCAAGGTTACGGAAAAGCAATTGTTCAACAGCTCATTTTTCCAAGATAAAATTTTTTCATGAAAGTGCTTTCTTTTATATACCGTAAAGCTGCTTCACGGTCAGGGTTTATCACGGCTGAATCATTTCCCGAAGCAAACAATTTTGTTGTGCCTGCCAGGATTGCCCTTAAATAAGGAGTCTTGTTTTGTTCAGTAGGGGCTGATGATCTTTCGTTCGTAGCTTTTGGAAGGTTGTCAGCATTGTAAAGAGACTGCGGGTGGTTTCTTTTCATGGTTGTGGATTGAGTTTTACAAAAGGGTTTGGATTAATGCTACTGTTAAGATAGAAACAAAACTTTGCTATTTGCAAATTTTACGGAGAGAAAAAATAAAAAATCTTATAGCATTTCGCTTTTTACGATAGCAATTCTACGATTTTAAGCTTAACTGATCTTTCCCACCATATTTTCCGGCTTCACCCATTCATCGAATTGTTCAGCGGTTACATAACCCAATTTCACGGCCATTGCTTTTAAAGTGGTTCCCTGCTTATGTGCTTTTTGTGCGATCTCCGCTGCTTTGTAATAACCGATCTTCGTATTGAGAGCAGTGACCAGCATCAGGCTGTTGTCAACATGCTTTTTAATATTGGCCGCAATCGGTTCAAGACCCACAGCACATTTATCATTAAAAGAAACACAACCATCCCCGATCAGTCTTGCACTGTGCAGGAAGTTGTAGATCATGACCGGTTTAAAAACATTTAATTCAAAATGTCCTGTGGCCCCACCGATATTGATGGCCACATCATTACCCATTACCTGGGCTGCTATCATCGTTAATGCTTCGCATTGTGTCGGGTTTACTTTGCCCGGCATAATGGAAGAGCCCGGTTCATTATCGGGGATAAAAATTTCGCCGATGCCACTTCTTGGCCCGGATGAAAGCATACGGATATCATTGGCGATCTTCATCAGGCTTACTGCAACCGTCTTCAATGCACCGTGTGTTTCTACAATAGCATCATGTGCAGCCAGCGCTTCAAATTTATTTTTGGCGGTAATAAAAGGCAATCCAGTTAAAGAAGCAATATGCTTCGCAACATTTTCCGAATAGCCGGGGGGAGTATTAATGCCCGTGCCAACAGCAGTGCCACCCAATGCTAATTCGCTGAGATGGGATAAAGAATTTTTTATTGCTTTTAACCCATGATCCAATTGGGAAACATAACCGCTGAATTCCTGTCCAACGGTCAACGGGGTGGCATCCATAAAGTGGGTTCGCCCGATCTTTACCACTTTCATGAATTTCTGACTCTTCTTGGCCAGTGTATCTCTTAATTTCTTAATGCCGGGGATAGTGGTCTCTGCTAAGATCTTATATGCAGCAATATGCATGGCTGTCGGGAAAGTATCATTGGAAGATTGTGATTTATTCACATCATCATTGGGATGAAGGAATTTTTCTTTGTCAGTCAGCTTGCCGCCTTTCAGCACATGTCCGCGATAAGCGATCACTTCATTTACGTTCATATTGCTTTGGGTACCGCTGCCGGTTTGCCAAACCACCAATGGAAAATAATCATCAAGCTTTCCTTTCAGGATCTCATCGCACACTTTGCCGATCAGCACAGATTTATTTTTTGGCAATACACCTGCTTCCAGGTTAGTGATGGCAGCCGCTTTTTTCAAATAAGCAAATGCCCGGATGATCTCCTTCGGCATTTTATTGATGTCCTCTGCTATTTTAAAATTATCAATACTGCGCTGGGTCTGTGCGCCATAATAGGCGTCAACGGGTACTTTCACTTCACCCATGGTGTCTTTCTCGATCCTGTATTCCATAAAAAGTATGGGGTTTAAATTACGGCGCAAAGGTAGGCCAAACAGGCAAACGGTTACTGCATTTTTACTTTTTAAGTTCAATATAGGGTGCTAAATTGCTGCTATGAAAAAGCTGCTCAGCGGGTTCCTCTTCCTTGTGAAAAAAATAGCTGTTGTCTTCTTATTACTTGCCGCAGTTTCTGTGAAAGCACAGCAGCAGACAGAGAATATTATTATTATCACCACGGACGGGTTCCGCTGGCAGGAAGTATTTAAGGGAATGGATTCCGCGATCGCCAATAACAGCAAGTATAACCAGGGCGACAGCGCTTATATTTTTAAACAGTACTGGAGTGATGATGTAACTGAAAGAAGAAAAAAACTATTTCCTTTTTTATGGAGTACCGTGGTTAACAACGGGCAATTATTTGGCAACAGAACGGCTGGCAGTAAAGTGGATAATATGAATCCTTACTGGTTCAGCTATCCCGGTTACAACGAGATCATGACTGGTTTTGCAGATACGGCTATCAACAAAAATGATTACCCGGCAAATCCTCATACTACCGTTCTGGAATTTTTAAACAAACAACCCAGGTTGAAAGGTAAGGTGGCGGCCTTTGGTGCCTGGGATGCATTTGACCGGATATTAAATGAGGAAAGAAGCGGGATAACGGTGGTCTCCGGATTTGATCCAACAGGTGGAAAAATGCCCAATGCTAATGAGCGGCTCATTAATGCAATGAATAAGGATGCGCACCGTCCCTTTGGTGAGGAAGAATGCCTGGATGTATTTACGCATTACGCTGCTATGGAATACCTGAAAACAAAAAAGCCAAAGGTCTTATACATTGCTTATGGTGAAACGGATGAGTGGGCACATGCCGGGCAATACCGTTCTTATTTAGATGCAGGTCACCAGGTAGACCATTGGTTAAAAGAGATCTGGGATCATATTCAAAAAGATCCGCAGTATAAAAATAAAACGACTCTCTTTGTTACCGTAGACCATGGCAGGGGAGATGCAAAAAAAGAAGAGTGGACAAGCCATAATAACAAAATAGCGGATTCACATGAAATATGGTTTGCCGTGATGGGTCCTGATACGCCGTTGCGGGGCGAATTGAGAGCTGATATGCAACTTTACCAGGAGCAATTTGCTCAAACGATAGCGAAACTGATGGGCTATACTTATAAAGCCGGTCACCCTATTGCGAACGAAATACGCTATGTTTTTAAAATGAGAAAATGAAACTAAAGTTTTTAAGCACCCTGATCTTATTTTCACTGGTTGTCCATGCACAAAATAGCAGTGATAGTGAATTCCCATTACCCACTAAACAACAACTTGCCTGGCATGAGAACGAATTCTATTTATTCATGCACTTTGGCCCTAATACTTTTACCGATAAGGAATGGGGAGAAGGAACAGAACCTGAAGACCTGTTTGATCCCACTAACCTGGATTGCCGTCAGTGGTGCAGGGTAGCAAAAGCTGCAGGAGCAAAAGGGATCATCATCACTGCCAAACATCACGACGGGTTTTGCCTGTGGCCCAGCAAATATTCCACTCATACGGTCCGGGAAAGCAAATGGAAGAATGGACAAGGCGATGTGCTGAAAGAATTATCACAGGCCTGCAAAGAATATGGATTAAAATTCGGTGTTTATATTTCTCCCTGGGACAGGAACCATCCTGATTACGGCACAGAAAAATACAATGATGTTTTTGTGAATATGATGAAAGAAATCATTCAGAACTATGGCCCTATTTGGGAGTTATGGTGGGATGGTGCCAATGGCGAAGGCCCTAACGGGAAAAAACAGAATTATGATTGGAAGAAATTTGAAAACACCGTTCGCCGGTTTTCTCCGCAAACAATTATATTCAGTGATATTGGTCCTGACATACGTTGGGTGGGAAATGAGAATGGTATTGCCGGCGATCCCAACTGGAATTTTTTAGATACGGCGGGTTTCAAAAGAGGAGAAGGAGCACCGCCGACAGATTCATTGAACCATGGTAATTATTATGGCAGACAATGGATGCCGGCAGAATGTGATGTTAGTATTCGTCCCGGCTGGTTTTATCATGCTGCTGAAGATAAAAAAATAAAAACGCCTCAACTATTATTTGAATTGTATTTGAAATCAGTTGGCCGGGGGTCGAATCTTTTATTAAATGTGCCACCGGACCGGAGAGGATTGATCAATGAAAAAGATTCAGCGGCATTGGCTGGATTTAAACACCTGCGGGATGAAAGTTTTGGAGAGAATCTTTTAAAAGAAGCGGACACGTATTACGAGTTCAGTTCAAAAGATTTTTTGGAAAAGCCCATGCTGATCCGTGGTTTTGATTCTCCTTCTTCCACCTATGGTATCAATATGCAGAATTTTATCGTGCAATTAAAACAGCCTGCAAAAATAAATTGTATCGTATTACGGGAAGCGATCCATATGGGACAAAGTATTCGCAGGTTTAGTGTGGTACTATACAAAGATGATAAGCCCATCGGGCAGATCCTGGGTACCAGTGTGGGAAGGAAGCGGATCCTTACATTCCCTGCTGCCGGCATTACTTCATTTAAAGTTTACCTGGAAGATGCACAGGGAAATGATAACATCAGCGGTGTGGCTGCTTATTTGATTGATGAGAAACTGGTGGAGAGATAAAAGTTTTTTTAAATACCGGAGGTTTGGCGGCTTATTTGCTTGATAAGAAACTGGAGGAATAACTTTTGATTAAAAGATCAATATCCGGGATCATATTTGTTTCCATAATTATTGTTGTGGCTTTGACAGCTTGTGCCGGTAAAAAAGACCACAAAGCCGCTAAACAGTCTGAAGATATAACGATCGTCAAACCGGCTAATAGTTATATCCCGGTCGCGGGTGATAAGAAGATGATCGCCAGTGAAACTGATCAGCCGGATTCACTTGTTGCCTTTGCTAAAACACTTATAGGCATTCCTTACCTGTATGCCTGCACCGATCCTCAAAAAGGTTTTGATTGCTCGGGGTTTGTTACGTATGTGTTCAATCATTTCAATATTGCAGTTCCCCGTTCATCGGTTGACTTTACTACTTATGGTAAAGAGATAGGGTTAGAAAAAGCAAGACCCGGAGACCTGATCTTATTTACCGGGACCGACAGTTCCGATCTTATCGTGGGACATATGGGTATTGTTGAAAGTATAAAAGACGATACGCTGCGTTTTATTCATTCCACATCCGGTAAAGCAAAAGGAGTGGTGATATCTCCCTTAAGTGAACATTACAAAAAAAGATTTGTAAAAGTGATACGGGTGTTTCGGGATTAATTTTTCAGGTAAGATTTATTTTATACTATGGCAAATAATTCAATGCATCCTGTGCCTCGTATCTTACTATTTCATCAGGATGGGTTAAATATTTTGAAATTATTTTTTTGTATTTTTCTTTGTAAGTCATGGACAGGAGATACAAGACATTCCCTATAAAACGAGGATCTTTTTCATCCAGCCCGTGGATCAGCGGACCAAAGTCTGTTTCTGCCAGATCTATTGTATAGGTAAAAGCAGTAGCGATATCTCAATGATGCAAAATCAATTGTGGAGGTATCATGACTGAACCAGTTTCCCCGTGCTGTCATTTTCTTTGGCTTGCATATTTTCATTTCGATCTTATACCGTGTACCATCAGCCTTTACAGAATCCATGATGACATTTATAGTCAGGCCGGGCGACTGGGCTGATGTCAGCAGGTGGAAAAGAATGATAAAACCCGTTAACCGGTATTTCATATAGTTGATTGTGGAACCGAAAATTATTTCCCTTTGAAATCCGCTTTCCTTTTTTCCAAAAATGCAGATGTTCCTTCCTTCATGTCTTCCGTGTCGAAGCAATTGCCAAACTCTTTTATTTCAGTTTCAAATCCATTTTGTGATTCATCGAAAACAGCGTTGGCTGCTTTGATGCAACCGGCAACAGCAATGGGGGCTTTGCTGTTGATCAGTTCAAGAACAGATTTTGCTTTGCTCAATAATTCTTCCTGCGGCACTACATAATTTACCAAACCATATTGCAAAGCAATATTGGCATCGATCATATTAGCAGAGATGAGCATTTCAATGGATCTTCCTTTGCCTATCAATTGAGTTAAACGTTGCGTACCGCCATAGCCGGGGGTCAGGCCGAGGTTCACTTCCGGCTGACCAAACTTTGCATTCTGCGAAGCAATACGAAAATGACAACTGATCGCTAACTCACAACCGCCACCAAGGGCAAAACCATTTATGGCAGCAACAACCGGCTTGGGAGAATTCTCAATTTTAAAAAAAGTATCCTGTCCTTTTTTTGCCAATACCATTCCCTGCTCTTTACTCAGCCCTACAAATTCGCTGATGTCGGCGCCGGCTACAAAACTTTTTGACCCCGTCCCGGTGATGATGACCGATCTTATTTCCGGGTTGTTATAAACCTCATCCATGACGGTGTTGAGTTCATCCATCACCATTTTGTTAAGTGCATTTAATTTATCGGGGCGATTGATAGTGATGATAAATATTCCATTATCCAGGGAGGTCAGAAGAGTTTGATACATATTGTGTTTTTATCAAAAGTAATAAATATAGTACAGGTCCTGTGTTTCACTTACCAGGCTTATCTTTGTCTTAAGCGGTAATAATATTCTGTTTATGAAATGGCTGGGCTTATTTGCTTTTATTGTCTTTATTTCCTGCAGTAGTTCCAGGATGACCGAGACCAATTTATATTTTGGTCAGTCAAGGCCCGACGGCAGTATGATTACCGAATCCGATTGGAATGGCTTTAAACAGCGTTATATCGATAAGGTCTTTAGTGCGGGCTGCTCGGTGATCAATGTAACGGGCAGCTGGTATGATCCTTCCGCTCATAAACTCATAACGGAACCCAGCTACCTGGTCATTCATCACTACAAAAGATCTTCAGCGATCTCCAAACAGATAGACAGTCTTTGTTATTGGTATAAAAAGATATTTATCCAGCAATCTGTATTAAGAGTAGATAAAAAAGTAAAAGCTACTTTTTTATGACTGTTAAAAAGAACGGAGTTCTTTCACCCATATTTTGATATAATCGGAGATGTCGGCCGTGGGTGTTCCGGGTTGCAAAGAGCGATCATTCCCCGGTAGAGATTACCGGGACTTTTTTTTGCCCGGACGTTGGTCTATTTTTACTATACGTTGAGTCTGTTATATTCCGCCTAGAGTTTCATGTTTTGGTAGCGATGTTTTTTGAACGATAATGCGGACGTATTTTAAAGCTCTCTAAAGAACTTCCAGAACCTGAAAAAATGTCAATAAGGAGGACATCCGATAACAAAGTGGAAAAATTAGGTAAAAATGCTTTGTTCAACAATTTTGCTTGTCCTAAATTTGATATTTGGTTTATAATGATAAACCAAATAAAAAAGCGGATAAGTGTATCAGACTTACCCGCTGGTTAAAAGGACAGGCGACATTTGGGAAGATTCGAACTTCCATTCCACAGCATTTAGTTAACTGAGTCTTATCCGTTAGATCGACAAAGCCCTGCCCTGTTCTGCTCTTGCTGAGCAATGTTAAAAGTAAATCTTTTCTGTCTGGCAAAATAAATTGTCAGACATTTTTTTTCAAGTTTGATGTGAATAACTTTCGTAATACAAAAAAAGTTTTCAAATAGTTCCCAAAAAGTTTCAAATAATTTGGAAAGTTATATAGCATAATTATACAATAATAATTAGAACAACTAGAACAACAACTAGAACAACGACTAGAACAACAACTGGAACAACAACTGGAACAACAACTGGAACAACAACTAGAGCAACAACTAGAACAACAATTAGAACAACTAGAACATCAATTAGAACAAGGGGTTAGCCTAATAAAAAAAGCACCCACGAAGTGAGTGCTATATGAAAAACCGCCGTCCCTGTTATGATCTATTGTACAACTACTTTCTGGCTGATATTCTTATCCCCTGCAAGTCTTATAAAATAAGTACCACCCGGAAGCCTGTTTATTTTTTCTGAGATATTATCCTTTACTGTAATTGTTTGCAGCAACTTTCCAATCGCATCAAAGACCTGTATGCTGCCGTCTTTATCGATTCCCTGAACCATCACATTAAAATCACCAACAGCAGGAACCGGCCAAACTTTCAGTACGACTTCCTTCTGTACATCGCCGTTAACTAAGCGAATGACAGAATAAGTAAAATGGCCATCGATGTCAGTTTGTTTCAGGCGGTAATAGGTATAGCCGGAATAACTATTATCATCCAGTTTTGTATAGTCCAGGGGAGAAGAACTGTTCCCGTTGATGGCTTTTGTATCTGTAAAACTGACGGATGAAAAATCATTGTCTGTTTGTTTTTTCCTTTCTATGAAAAAGCCAGCATTATTGATCTCCTGGATGGTCTGCCAATTAAGCTTCACCTGTGATGGACTTATTCGTTTTGCAAAAAATTGCAAACCGAGTACTGGCAATCCACCCTGTGCCGGGCCGGAAAGTGTCCAGCGTGAAAAATCATTGATATTTGTTTTTTCTACCCAATTAGCATTGATATCACGGGAGTTTATGGATTGATTTACCCAATTCACTCCATTGTCAATGCTCTTGAACATGATCATCGTATTTTCATTCTGCCCATTGAGTTCTGCATCAAAATATTTTAAACGAAGGGTGGCATTAAGATTAGTATTATTTGTGGGCCCGATACTATAGTACCGTTTTATACTGCCCGATATTCCTGCTCCTGTTTGGGGTTTATGTCCCCGGCGAATGGTCACCGCACCCATATTCGCACTGGAAGTAATAATGCAGCCGAGCATCCCGGGGTTAATAAAGCCGGGCTGGTTCAGGTTGAGAGTTATAATGACTTCACCTCCATTCGGACCGATAATTCGGTTGGTCTCGTTTTCTCCCATCAATAAAGCCGTGCTGGCCAGGGTGAAATTTTTTTGGTTAAGATCCAGGAGACCGGAGATAAAATAAAGTTGATGATCAAGGGAAATATTGCCAAGAAGCGTTACCTGCATACCGGCAGTCTTGACGATGTGCATATCATAAAAGTTCGTTGTGGCATTTCCTCCAATGCCGGAATTAGCTACTCCGTTGAACCGAACGGTTGAATTGCCGGCAGTAAAATTCCCGTTATTGACCAGGTCCATATCCTGGATAGTTACAATAACATTCCCGGTATTCACCCATTGCGCACCGGGGGTGATAGTAAGCTGGGCGAAGGTTTGAAGGCCAAACAATAACAATACGGAGATAATACAATTCTTTTTCATTTTTATTTTTTAAAGGTTAATGACGGTTATTTTCCAAAACCACGGATCTGTTCTCCTGGTTTTTCTTTAATTCATTTATTTCTTTTATCAGTTGCCTGATCGTTTCCTCCCGGGTCGTGCCGGGCCGGAAATCGAGGCTCCTGCTTTTTACATAAATAGCAGCCGTGAGCACCACAAAAAGTATCCAATATCTTTTCATGACTTGTTTATCAGTTTATCATCAATGGGCCACCTGTTTCCTTAATTCTGCTATTTCCTTCTTCAGGTCTTCGATCATTTTTTGCTGTTCCTGTATTGCTTTTACCATTGGAACCACGAAATCGCTGTAGCGAAGTGCATAGGTTTGTTTACTGTCGTCCTTGGGTTTATCAATACCACTGAAATCATAACTCAGCGAATTTGCAAGTTGTTCAACTTCCTGCGCCAGGAACCCGGAAAAAATCTCATTCTTTTTATCAGGATTTACAGTCTGTATTTTTTTATCAATTGGCAGATCCTTTGAATTGAATTCATTGATCGCTTCCACATCCAATGTATACGTAACCGGGCGAAGCTTAGTGATAAATGCGAGTCCCGGCACATCTTCTTTTACATTGCGCTTGAAACGGCCATCACTGAAATTGCTCCAGTTGGAAAAACCGCCAATTGATGTGATTGAAGAATTCCCGATGACCACTTTGTTACTTGCATTCACAGTGGCAGTATTCCCGATGGCCATTGCATTTGAAAGAAAGGGCGATGAAACATCCGCATTAAAACCTATGATCGTATTATTAGAACCGATCGTGTTAGTTGAACCTGCATCAAAGCCTATAAACACATTATCGTTTCCAAGCGTATTATATGTTCCCGAATAGGTTCCCAAAAAAGTATTTAAACTGCCCCCCGTGGTAAACCGTCCTGAAAAAAGTCCGCTAAAATTATTTTCATGACCTGTTGTGTTTCCATAACCGGCCTGGTCACCCACGAATTGATTGAAATAACCAGTCGTTGTTGAATAACCTGCCCCATACCCGATAAAATGATTGGAATTTCCAGTGGTGTTAGACATACCTGCGTAGTTACCAATAAACATACATTGCTGGCCTGTGGTATTGGCCATACCTGCACTGTTGCCAATAAAAGTATTGATCGTCCCCGTAGTATTGCTGTAACCGGCTTTATAACCGATGAACGTATTATTGTCACCGATTGTGTTTGAATAACCGGCCTGGAATCCATTGAAATGGTTATTGCTGCCAGTTGTGTTATAACTTCCTGCACCAAATCCCTCAAAGTGATTATTATTTCCGATGGTATTATTGAAACCAGCCTGCATGCCGACAAAATGATTATTAGCACCCGTAGTATTTGCGTAACCGGCCTGCATCCCTGAGAAATAATTCAGTGCTGCGGTGGTATTGTTATAACCCGCCTGGTACCCTTCAAAGAAATTAGAAATTCCTGTAGTATTGGAATAGCCAGCCTGTCTCCCGATAAAATGATTATAACTGGCCGTCGTATTACTCATGCCGGCTTCATAACCAATAAAAAAATTATTATTTCCGGTAGTGTTTCCCTTCCCGGCGGAGTACCCGGAGAAATGATTAAAACTACCGGTATTGTTTTGATGACCCGCATTAAAGCCCTCAAAATGATTTTGTATACCGATGGAGTTTAAATAACCAGCTTGATAACCTATAAAATGATTAGCATTTCCAGTTGTATTAACATATCCTGCATTTGTCCCAATAAACAAATTATTACTTGCTTCGTTGTTATTTCCCGCATAATTACCTATAAACAAATTGCTGGAACCAGATATATTATAATAGCCCGCCATACGGCCAATGAATAAATTTGTGCCACCTGTTTTATTAGAATAACCCGCTTCGTGTCCTACAAATAAATTGTACGTTCCTGTAGTGTTGGAATAGCCGGCTTTTTTCCCATCAAAATGATTACTATAACCCGATGTAGTAAAATAACCTGCCTGGTATCCCGAAAAATAGTTGTCGGATCCGGTTGTATTGGAAAATCCTGCCTGGTAACCCGTAAAATGATTGGTGCCTCCTGTTGTGTTAGAAAAACCGGCGTTATAACCTTCAAAATGATTTTTAGAAGCTGTTGTATTGTGTAGTCCTGCCATGAAACCCGTGAAATGATTTTGGTTGCCGGTTGTATTAAAAAAACCAGTAGCTCTTCCATCAAAAAAATTTTCTTCCCCGGTAGTATTGTTATATCCGGAATTATAACCGGAGAAATGATTAGAGCCACCGGTTGTGTTGTTATACCCGGCATGATTGCCTGAAAAATAATTGATCGTACCTGTCGTGTTGTTATATCCTGTTAGATGCCCGCTAAAATAATTGAAGAACCCTGTTGTATTTGCTCTGCCAGCCTGGAAACCCCAAAAAGTGTTTTCAGCCCCGGTGTTATTTATTCCAGCCTGGTAGCCTACTGATGTTACCGGGTTTATTGAAGAAAAATAAAAAACCTGTTCTCCGTTTACTTTTCCAAATAATGGTTTATTATCTGATGTCCCGATATAATTAATTGTAGAATCCGTTGCAGCATTTCCGGTGGTGGACCAGCCCGTCAGGGCCCCTTGTGCTGAAGCCAGTGGCGTCCATGCGCTGCCATTATAATAGTAAAAACCCGGGGTGGCATCGGTTTGGTAAATAAGTAACCCGGGTGCCGGAGTAGCAATAGCATTCTTTTGCGAGGAGGTCAGTCGCGGAATTAGTAACCCTTTTGCTGTTGATTTAATATCCAGTAGGGCGCTGTTATCAGCACTGCTTCCATCTGTATTGATGGCAACACCCTGTTGGGCGTTGGCGACGCTGAAGATGAAAATGGTTTTAAACAGTAAGAAAAACTTTTTCATGATTTTTTGTTTGATTGAATAAGCGTTAATGATCAATGATTTTTAAAAACGGAACCAAAAATGCAAACAGAATGAAAGGGTTAAAAATTTTTAACGCCGAGTGGCCTGGGATTATAATTGAAGTGTAGTAAAAGAAATATGAAGGGGTAGTTCGTTGCCGCAAAATTTATTCCATCTATATTAAATACTATTTCAAATTAACTGGTTGCCCCGGACCTGCTTCCCTTTTATCCGGAGATATAATGCTAACGGTTGCTTTTTGTATTTCCACACTTCAATTTTATTTCAGGATGTTTTGACACAAAAATTTTTATTCGGACAGACGGGAAAGCATTTTTACAGGACAAACCAAAATCATTAACCAGAAAACCTTTTATTATGACAACAAAAAAGATCATCACTTACGTATTCGTTGCAGCAGGTATCTTTTTTTCTGCGTGCAGAAAAGAGAATGCTGTTATAACAGCAACAGCAGCCCCTAAGAAACTCATGAAATCATATAGCACAGCAGTTCCTGCACAGGCAACAAACTATACATATGATTCGAAAGGCAGGCTTATCGAACAGGGAAGCTTTCCCAGGACGGCAAAGTTTGATTATACAAATAATGTGTTCAGCGGGACGACAGCCGACCTGAATAACTATGTCTATTATACGTGGTCCAACGGGCAACTGGATAATGCGGGAAGATTATTACAGGTGGATGTTTTATACACACCAAAGAACGGCACACCAATAACCTTTAAATATGTTTTCACCTATAATCCAGAAGGATACCTTATAAAAATGAAGAATACAGACCTCGTATATAATGACGTATTCGAAAGCGACTATAACTATACCAATGGAAATCTTACAAGTATAGTTGGTATATATAATGGACAACCCAGTTACCGGGCTGAATTTGATTATTATGATAACCTGGTCAATAAGTTTACGGTGGATATTACCTGGGATTTGTTTTCCTGCTACACAGATGGTCTTACCGGTAAACTGAGCAAGAACCTGGTAAAGGAGAAAAGGGAATACAATGGACAGAATGTAATACAATCTGACAACCAGTTTCAATACCAGTTGGACAGTGAAGGATACCCTGTAAGTTTTACCGCACAGAACCTGCTCATTGCGAACTACCAGTGGGGAATCACTTTTGAATACAACAAGTAATCTTTTCAGGAATTTTAAAAATAAATCTTTGATTGTTATGACACAAAAACAAATTGCACTCGTGAAGTCAACCTGGTCTACAGTAGCAGCCATGGATCCTGTTACAGTCGGCGAATTATTTTATAGCCGGTTATTTGATATCGCTCCTCAGCTAAGGCCCATGTTTCACAGCCCACGACCGGAGCAATCCAAAAAACTGATGGCGATGATCAATTATGTGATCAGCAAGCTGGACAAACTGGAAGATATCCTTCATGAAGTAGCTAAGTTGGCCCAACGCCATGTCAATTATGGAGTAGAGCCCGGGCATTATATACTGGTTGGCGGAGCTTTATTATGGACATTGGAAAAAGGACTTGCTGAGAACTGGAATGAAGAAATAAAAGAGGCCTGGACGGATTGTTACGGGGTTTTATCATCGGCGATGATCAATGCATCGGAATTAAAAGAACAAAATGCTGCATAAGCAAAGTCTCTTCATTAAAAACAATAACTATATAAATTGTAAGGATATGAAACTTCTTAAAGTAAACATGTTTTTTCTCTTCTTGCTTGCCGTAACAACTGTGCGATCGCAAATGATCGGGATCGGGACCAATGTGCCAACAGAAAAGCTGGATGTAAATGGAAAAATAAAAACAGAGGCCCTCATCCTGAACAGCGGGGGTTCGCCATATGATTACCTGGTGAAAGGCACGGCCAGCGGAGAAGTTAGTTTTAAAAAAGCGATGGGCGGTTCAGGACTGAACTATATCATTTGCACCCAGGGACCATTACCCGCTGTGGGCGGGGCACCGCAGACGACAGCATTTAGGGGAGAGATAAAACTTTTCGCCGGAAACTTCGCACCTGCCGGATGGGCGCTATGCGACGGGCAATTGATCTCGATCGCATCGAATACAGGGCTGTTCGCAATTTTAGGTACTACCTATGGTGGCAATGGACAATCCAATTTTGCCCTGCCTGATCTACAGGCTGCAACCATTGTAGGCACCGGTACGGCTGCAGCAGGATATCAATGGCTCCTGGGAGAAGAACATTATTAGACCATGCAATTGTTGAAACAAAATGGGAAGAAAAAATACTAACGAATATAAAAATCTAAAAAAAATCAAAAACTTAAATTTTACAGTTATGAAACTTCTTAGCATTTCAATGTGTTGCCTTTTTTTGCTGGTCTTTACAACGGCACAATCACAAAATGTAGGGATCGGGACAAATGCGCCTGCAGAAAAACTGGATGTAAACGGAAAAGTAAAAACAAATGCGATCATCCTGAACAACGGGGGTTCTCAATATGACTTTTTAGTTAAGAGCAATGCCAGCGGAGAAGTAGGATTTAAACAGGCAAATGGAGGAGTAGGAGTCAACTATATCATTTGGCTTTCGGGTAGTTTCCCTAGCGCGGCCGGGCCTATGCTTACAACGCCGATGATGGGGGAGATAAAACCCTTTGCCGGCGTATTCGCTCCTTCCGGATGGGTGTTTTGCCAGGGCCAGTTGCTTTCGATCCAGCAGAATGCAGCACTGTTTAGTATTTTAGGCATCACGTATGGTGGTAATGGACAAACAACTTTTGCCTTACCGGATCTTAGGGGCGCAGCAGCGATAGGAAGCGGTATAGCCTCTCCTGCAGGATATCAATGGACGCTTGGAGAAAAACATAATTAATACCAACGATATTTGCTGGCATTGTAAAAAAAACAGCAGGTATTTTGCAGGCGCTTTGCATTACAGATGATTTAGCAGGACCAATAAAAGAAAGAAGTATGACAGAAGGGCAAATTTCAATAGTAAAAAGGACCTGGAGCATTTTCCGTGAAATAGATCCTGTTTTAGTAGGGGATGTATTCTATAGCAAACTATTTTTTGATATGCCTCACCTGAAGCATTTATTTCATACTTCAAAAGATGAACAGGCAAAAAAATTGGTGGGGATGCTGAGTCTCATCGTGGGCCGGCTTGACAATTTAAATGAATTAACGGAAGAAATAAAGCAATTGGCCATCCGGCACGTTCAGTATGGCGTAAAGGAGCATCATTATAAAGCAGTCGGAACAGCATTGCTCTGGACATTGCAACAAGGTCTCGGAAAAGACTGGAGTGAAGAAGTAAAAGAGGCGTGGGCATCCTGTTTTCATATATTATCCTCAACGATGATCAATGCTTCGGGATACAAGAACAGGAATGCCGGATAAACATTCTTTGATACAAAAATGAAAACCTGCCGGCCGATGGGAGGTTTTTAAACTTTTGGATCATTTCTCTTTGTCCTAAACGGCTTATTTGCATTTTACCACACTTCATTTGAAATTGGACACATGCGGTTACAGGGAATTTTTGCTTACCGTGTTTCTTTGTAAATTTCAGATATAATGTACCGACAGTTCCTGTTAAATATTGCCCGGTGGAAAATAATCCTGCTATTATTTTTTGTCCAGGCAAATTCTTTTTTCCCGGCAAAGTCACAAACCACCTCATTTAATTTCCGGCGTCTCACCAATACGGAAGGACTAAGTGATGGTATTGTTCGTGCATTCGTACAGGATAAATATGGTTTTATCTGGATAGGGACCTCTTATGGTCTCAATCGCTTTGATGGCATTAATATCAAAAACTATTTTTCAAGTCCTGCTGATCCGGGGTCACTTGGAGATAGTTATGTGCTGTCCCTTTACACCGACTCTAAAAATAACCTGTGGATCGGTACATTCAGGGGCTTATGCCGTTACGATTATTCTTCCAATAAGTTTGTGAACTATGTTGCTCCCAAAGCAATTGCCATCAATGACATCAGGGAAGATAATAAAGGAAGGATCTGGCTTGCTGCTACTGATGGTTTGTGGATAGTGGATGAACAAAAATTATCTGTTCAAAAACCTTCCTTGAATAATGATAAGGAGCTTCAAAAAAAATTTGAATGTCTTATAGGTCAAATTATCACATCACCGGGTGGAGATTGGTATTTTGCCACTAACCAGGGGATCAAGATCTTTAATCCCATCACCAATGTTTATAGTGAAATAAAACATGAGCCTGTAAACAAATTCTCCATCAGCAGTGATATAATATATTCTATCGCACTTGATTCATCGGGACATTTATGGGCAGCCTGTATTACTCCAAAACCTATCCTGAATAAAATCGATCTGCAGGATCATACGGTCAAATTATATGATTATTTTATCAGCACCAGTAAGAACTGGATCAATAATGTTATCAGGAATATTATGACAGACAAAAAGGGACATCTTTGGGTAACGTCTTCTTATTCGGGATTATCATTGTATGATGAAAAAAAAGATAACTTCAAGGATTATAGAAATGATCCCTTTATTCCCAACAGTTTATTATCCAACCAGAATATAAGTATTTACCAGGGCCGGGATGGAATAATCTGGCTGGGCACACCGGGCTATGGCCTAAGTTATTTTAACCCCGAAAAAAATTTCTTTTCTACTGTTTACCCGTTCCTTGACGTTAACGCATCCGTGACAGACACCTGGTGCCGGGCTGCCTGCGAGGACCAGGAGGGTAATCGTTGGCTGGCAACAGGTAAAGGAGTGGCGAAATATGACAGTAACTGGCAATTGCTTGCCACTTTTACCAATAACAATGAAAAAAAGCCTGTCATTCATTATAATTCTGTTCGTTCATTATTGCTCGATGATATGGGAGATATGTGGATCGGTACTGCTAAAGGACTGAACCGCTACCATCCATCGACAGGGGCGATGGATTTTTTTGATCAAAAGCAAGGCATCCCGCTTTCATTTTTCTGGATGATGGTGAAAGATAAGAACGGGGAAGACTGGATGGGATCAGCCCATGGTTTATTTCGTTATATGCGCAAGGAAGATCGTTTTGATGACCTTCGTAATGATCCTGTTTTATCAAAATATGCTCATCATAATATCCAGGCATTATATGCTGATAGCAGGGATCGTTTATGGATCGGGATCCTGGATATCGGCCTTGTCATTTATGATGTGGATCAGCAAAAACAAAAACTCCTGACCGTAAAGGACTCACTGATCTCTGATACCAGGTTCTCTTCGTTTGCAGAAGATAAAGATGGTATCATCTGGATCGGCTCCGAAAACGGACTGACTGCATATGATCCTGTAAAAAATCGTTCCCGTTTTTTTACAAGGGAAAATGGGTTGCCCTCAAACCGGACCAATAATATCATGGTGGATTCTTTGAACAGGATATGGATCGGCACCTCGAACGGGTTATGTATGTTGAATACGACCAGGGATAAGTTCAAACGGTTTGATGTAAATGATGGCTTGCTGACCAACCAGTTCAATGAACAATCTGCTTACCGCACAAAAGACGGATCATTTATTTACCCGACATACAAAGGTTTCCTGGTCTTTCGTCCCGAAGATTACCGGGAAAATATATCAAACGTTCCGGTATATATAACATCCTTCAAGATCTCTGATAAAGAAATAACTGCCAATACGGAAGATCTTCAGCAGATCCATCTCAGGTATAACGAAAATTTTTTCAGCATCGAGCTGGCAGGACTGAATTATATGAATCCTTTTCAATGCGTATATGCTTACCAGCTGGAACCCTTTGATAAAAACTGGATATATACCCGCAAGCGGGAGATCAATTATACCAATGTGCCTGCCGGTAATTATACTTTCAGGTATAAAGTAATTACTGACAACCCGGATTGGAATGTGCCGGAAAAAACGATCAGGGTATCCATCAGCGAAATTTTTTATAAAACATGGTGGTTCCGGTCCCTGGTTATATTGATCCTTATCGCCGGCCTGGTTGCATTCTATCGTTACCGCGTCAGCCACCGGGAAAGGATCCTTGTATTACAGAATAAAGCACAATTGCTGGAAAAAGAAAAAACATCGGTGATGTATGAAAACCTGAAACAACACCTGAACCCGCATTTTCTTTTCAATTCGCTAACGTCATTAAGCAGTCTTATCCGGCTGGATCAACAAAGTGCCGGGGATTTCCTCGATAAGATGAGCAAAGTGTACCGGTACATTTTAAAAAACAGGGATAATGAGACTGTACCGCTTTCCGAAGAATTAAAATTCGTTGAGCTGTATATACAACTTCAGAAAACAAGATTTGAAAAAGGATTACAGGTGCATATCAATATTGATGAGGAATACCAAAACAGGAGGATCGCACCGGTTACTTTACAGAACCTGGTAGAAAATGCGATCAAACATAATATTGCCGACACCGATACGCCATTGATCATTGATCTGTTTATTGAAGATGATTACCTGGTTGTCCGAAACAATCTTCAGAAGAAGAAATTCGTAGAGACCAGCAATAAACAAGGCCTGGTCAATATGCTGTCATTATACAGGTACCTGGGCCGGCGTCCGATGGTGATCGAGGAAAACTCACAATATTTCATCGTTAAAATCCCTTTGATATGAAAGCAGTGATCATCGAAGATGAGGCATTGATCGCCTCGGAACTTCAACACAAGATCTCGGAAGTAGCGACTGATGTGAAAATCGAGAAAGTTTTGCCCAGCATTAAAACAGCCTATAAATGGTTTATGGAAAATGCCGAACCAGATTTATTATTTGCTGATATCCAGTTGAGCGATGGGACCAGTTTTGAAATATTTGAACGTTATGATCTGAAATGCCCCGTGATCTTTACAACGGCTTATGATGAATATGCCATTAAAGCCTTTAGGGTAAATGGAGTTGATTACTTGTTGAAGCCGATCGATATACCGGATCTGAAAAAAGCTATAGACAAATGCAGGATAATTATAGAAAGTAAATCACAGTATCCGAAAGATATCCAGCAATTATTGCAAATGATGACTCAGCCAAATGTTGCAGGTGCAGGGTATAAAGAAAAATTTGTAGTAAAGGTCCGTAACCAATGGTTGCCGGTTTCGACAAAGGATATTGCTTATTTCTACAGGGAAAATCTTAATTACCTTATTACTTTTAACGGGGACAAATTTATTTTAGACTTTACCACCCTGGATGAAGTGGAAGAATTGCTGGACCCGAAAATTTTTTACCGGGCTAACCGCCAATCCATTATTCATATTGATTCCATTCAAAGCGTTAAACTACAGGAGAACCAAAAACTGGTTGTCACATTGAAAGCTCCTTTAAAAATGGAGCTGGATATGAGCCGGGAAAAAGCACCTGCTTTTAAGAAATGGTTTGATCGCTGAGCCAGGTCCCGGGATGGAATTAATAAAACCAGCGGCTTTCGTTTTTTTAAAACCGCACTTCATTTAAAACTTTATACACCTCATCGCTATAAATTTCTACCGGGATAAACAACTTATCATTTTTGTGTATCAAAATCAAAAATCAACAAAAATGAAAAAAGTATTTATCGTGCTGTCTGCAGTAGTAATGCTGGCCAGCTGTAAAAAAGAAAAGAGCGTACAACCCAACCCTGTTAACGGGAATAAAAAACTGGTTAAGTTTACCGAACCGGCTAACAATTTTGAAGAGATCTTCGAATACGACGCCGCAGGCCGGGTTACTAAAGCAGATGAAGTGCACGATGACCTGCATACGTTTACATATGGTGTCAATACCTTTACCATGAAGGCCATTCGGAAATCTGATAATAACAGGGTAGTAGCCGACCTCAGCGGAACCCTGGATGCAAAGGGAAGAATGGTTACTGTAACCGGTATTCAGCAATACTCTCAGAACAATCCACAGACTGTCTTATTCAACTATGAATACAATGCGGACGGTTACCTGGTAAAACTGACAAAGGATTTCAGCACAAATGCGGATTTGAAGTATGAATTTTCTTATACGAACGGGGATCTTATGGAAGCAAAGTATTTTGAAAACGGCGTTTATATGCACTCCATTATTTATGAATATTATCTTGATAAGCCCGAAAAGACGGAATTGACTCCGCATTGTACCCTGAGTCCCCAGGTTACCAAGCTGGAAGGAAAACCCAATGCCCACTTAATTAAAAATGCCAAACTGGTATATGCCAACAATGTCCAGGGCTGGTCAGATGTCTTCAGTTATGACCTGGATGCAGAAGGTTACCCGGTCAAGCGGGTGATCAGTAATGCTTTTTCGACCTGGACTACATTTTTCTACTATTAATAAATAACTCATATTATGATCCCGGTAGATTAGATTTTGCCGGGATCTTTCAAAAACTCCTGTGTTCTTTCACCCATGTTTTGATATAATCGGAGATGTCGGCCGTGGGTGTGCCCGGTGCAAAGAGTTTTCCTACACCGGCATCATTCAGTTTCTTCATATCATCTTCAGGAATGATACCACCACCGGTGAGCAGCACATCATTCATTCCTTTTTCTTTCATCATCTGTATCAGTTTTGGAAATACGGTCATATGTGCGCCGGAAAGAATACTGATACCGATGGCATCCACGTCTTCCTGTAATGCTGCATTGACAACCATTTCGGGGGTTTGGCGAAGACCAGTGTAAATGACCTCCATGCCTGCATCACGCAGTGCCGTAGCAATGACCTTGGCCCCACGGTCATGACCGTCCAATCCGACTTTGGCTACTAAAACTCTGATGGGTCTGCTCATATTGGTAAATTCTTCCAACACGAAAATAATTGATTCAAACCATAGTAATTTAGAAGATGGATTTTCCTTTCTATGTGCACATAGGGAACAAGAGTATTTTATTGCATAGCCTTCTTGAGCCACTGGCATTTTTCATTGGGTTTCGGTATTTACTTTACCTGAAAAGGAAAAGAGGGGATATTCTCAGTTCTTCTAACAGGTTTTGGATCATCTTTGCCGCCATTTTGGGAGCATTGCTGGGGAGCAGGTTACTTGGGGGATTGGAGAACCCGGTTCCTTTGTTCGAAGGGAAAAACTGGTTGATTCATTTTTATACAAACAAAACGATCCTTGGAGGGCTATTAGGCGGGCTGTTTGCCGTGGAGCTGGTAAAAAAATTAATGGGTGTAAAAGAAGCCAGCGGTGATCTGTTTGTCTATCCTATCATCCTCGCCCTGGTGATCGGAAGGCTGGGTTGCTTTAGCATGGGAGTACACGAAGAAACATATGGAACAGCCACTACTTTTTTTTTCGGAATGGATCTTGGTGACGGAATAGACCGGCACCCGGTCACTCTCTATGAAATTTTATACCTTGTTATAATATGGGTTTGCCTGGCGTTTCTATCTCGACGACGCAAGCTCGCCAATGGCGCTATTTTCAAATTATTTTTGATTGGATATATTGTTTTCAGGTTTTTTCTTGATTTCATTAAGCCTCATTACACTTACAGCACCGGCTTATCGGCCATTCAAACAGCCTGCATAATCGGGATTACCTGGTATTTGCCGTATCTTATACACCCAAAAAGATTATTACAGAAGCAAAACATTTCATATGCCTGAAAGACCTTATATCTATTATGATTTCACCTTAAGCCTTTGCCCCGTTTGTTTAAAAAGGGTTGATGCAAAGATCGTTTTTGAAGGGCAGGGTGTTTATATGCTTAAGAATTGTCATGAGCATGGATTTCAAAAAGTGCTTATTGCTACAGATATCGACTATTATAAAAACATACGCAATTATAATAAAGCTTCTGAAACCCCTTTGAAGTTTAACACTAAAACACATTATGGCTGCCCTTATGATTGCGGACTTTGCCAGGATCATGAACAACATAGCTGTCTTACCGTGATAGAAATAACAGACAGGTGTAATTTATCCTGCCCCACCTGTTATGCCATGAGTTCTCCGCACTATGGCAGACATCGAACCGTAGAAGAAGTAGAAAGGATGCTGGATATTATTGTTGAAAATGAAGGAAGTCCTGATGTGGTACAGATAAGCGGTGGAGAACCCACGATCCACCCGCAGTTTTTCGGGATACTTGACATTGCAAAAACAAAACCGATCAGGCACCTGATGGTGAATACAAACGGGATAAGGATCGCCAACGACTTTGCTTTTGCAGAACAACTGGCTTCTTATATGCCCGATTTTGAGATCTATCTTCAATTTGATTCCTTCAAACCGGATGTATTAAAAAAACTTCGTGGCAAAGATCTTAGCGATACCCGGGTAAAAGCACTGGAGCACCTGAATAAATTAAACCTTTCAACCACACTGGTAGTTACATTGCAAAAGGATGAAAATGATGATGAGATCGGAAAGATCATTGAATTTGCCCTGCAGCAACGATGTGTAAGGGGTGTTACATTTCAACCGACCCAGGTGGCTGGAAGAACAGAAGGTTTTGATCCGGCGACAGACAGAATTACTATGACGGATGTGCGCCAGAAGATCCTCGATCAAACAAACATCTTTAAACCAAATGATCTGATCCCCGTTCCCTGTAACCCTGATGCACTGGTCATGGGTTATGCATTAAAACTGGCAGGGGAGGTAATACCACTTACAAGATATATTGATCCTGCCATATTACTTGATAACAGCAGGAAGAATACAATTATGTATGAGCAGGATACCATGTTGCATGATCAATTGATAAAAATATTCAGTACGGGCATCTCGGTCGATAAAGTGGATACAAATATGCAACAACTGCTATGCTGTTTGCCCCAAATAAGCGCCCCGGGATTGAAATATGAAAATCTTTTTCGTATCATTATCATGAGGTTTATTGATGCCTGGGATTTTGATGTGCGTGCAATCAAAAAAAGCTGTGTGCACATTGTTCATAAGGACGGACGTATCATACCCTTTGAAACCATGAATCTTTTTTACCGGGACGAAAAGGAGAAACATCTTCAAACCTTAATTAATATATGAGCTATGAATAAGAAATACTGGGCCGCATTGATCACTTCCATCCTGGGAATAGGTTTTATTTCATTGTATGTCGCTTTTGCAGTCCCCAAAGGCGGGCAATATGGTGGGATCTTTGAAGCTGCCGGGACATTCTTTGTTGAAGTTGTGCTTTTATTATTCACAGGACTTATATTATTAATGGATGATAAATCAAAACCGGTTGGCAAAGGAGTCCTATTGGGCACTTTAATTACCGCTGTGATTGGATTTGGGATTTGTTCATCTGCATAAAATATATGCAATACCGAAAATTTGGAAATACAGATCTGCTGGTCAGCGAGATCGGCTTTGGCGCCTGGGCCATCGGCGGCAATGCCATGATAGGTTCTGTTGCGATCGGTTGGGGAGATGCAGATGACAATGAATCGAAAAAAGCTATTCATCGTTCTCTTGATCTCGGTATTAATTTTTTTGACACCGCAGATATTTACGGTCTTGGCCATTCTGAAAAATTACTGGGCGGATTGCTTGGAAAAAGAAAAGATGTGATCATCGCCAGCAAAGTGGGCAATGTGGCAAGAAATGAAAAGTTCACCACCGATTATTCAAAGCAACATATTATGGCTGCTTGCGAGGCAAGTCTTAAGCGTTTGAAAAGAGATGTGATCGATCATTACCAGTTGCATTCTGCAAGAGTGCTGCAGCTGGAGCAGCAGGAATGTATTGAAGCCATGCAGTTGTTGCAGCAGCAGGGTAAAATAAGATACTGGGGTTTGTCGCTGAATACTTTTGATCCTGCACCAGAGGCTGAATTTTTGATGAATAAAAATAGGGGAAACGGCTTTCAACTTGTATTGAATATCATTAATCAGAAAGCTTTGCCTTTGTTGAAAAATGCGCAGGCAAAAGGATATGGCGTTATCGCCAGAATGCCGCTTCAATTCGGGTTGCTGACAGGAAAATTTGATAAAGGCTTTTCGTTTTCTGAAAATGATCACCGCAAGAACCGGTTAACGAAAGAAGTAATTGACACATGTGACACCGCATTGACTCCTGTTTGGAAACTGTGTAAGAAATACAACTGCACGAAGACGCAATTGGCATTGAGCTATATTCTCAGCTACCCGGAAGTGTCAACAGTTATTCCGGGAATACGCACAGCCGCACAGGCGGAGTCGAATACATCAGGAATGATAAAGTTGGACCAGGCAGATATTGACTTTATTGAAGAGCTTGGTGCAACAGATCTTATCCCGGTGATGAAGCTGATACAACAGCAGGGTTAGAAAACGGATATTGCTTTTTGGATCCTGGCGATAGTTTCTTTTTTCCCTAAAATTTCCGATATCTCAAATACACCCGGTCCAAATTTTCCCCCGACCAAAATGACCCGGAATGGTAACAATACTTCTCCGGGTTTAATTTGATGGACCGCTGTAATTTCTTTAAAATTATTTTCAAGGACAGGTGCATTCCAGTCATTGGTTAATTCAAAATTTCGGATCAGTTCAGCAAAGAACAATTTTTTTGCTTCATTCCACTTTGGTTTAACCGCATCCAGGTCCCATTTTTCCGGGGTCTTAAAAAAGAAATATGACTGGTCATAAAAATCTGTCAACAGTGAACAACGGTCTTTTACCAGGTTAATCACTTTACCCAGCATAACATCCTCAACACCTGTGATACCTTTTTCAATCAGGAGGCCCCGGACTCCCGACTCCAAACTCCCGGCTCCCGACTTCTTGATCCATTCATGGTTGAACCACTTTGCTTTTTCATAATCAAATTTGGCCCCGCCGCTATGCACTCTTTCTATGGAAAATTTTTCAATTAATTCTTCTTTGGTAAAAATTTCCTGTTCACTGCCATCATTCCACCCAAGCAATGCCAGCAGGTTGATAAAGGCTTCGGGTAAAAATCCTTTTTCTTTAAATCCTTCTGTCAGCTCAGCCGTTTTTGGATCGGTCCAGTTCATTGCGAATACAGGAAAGCCAAATTTGGAACCATCTCTTTTACTTAGTTTGCCATTAGGTCCCAATATCAACGGGAAATGTGCCCATTGCGGCATGTTTTCTAAACCGAATAAATATTTCCAAAGTAAAATATGAACAGGTGCAGAAGGAAGCCATTCTTCACCACGGAATGCATGGCTGATCTTCATTAAATGATCATCCACTACAACAGCCAAATGATAAGTAGGCATTCCATCCGCTTTCAATAAAACCTTATCATCAACCAGCGAAGTATCAAAACTGACTTCGCCACGGATCATATCTGTGAAAGAAACAGTTTCCTGTTCCGGCATTTTAATGCGGATGACCATTCTTGTTCCTTCCCCTAATAATTTCCGGGTTTCGTCAGCCGGCAGCGTCAATGAGTTTCGCATTTTCATGCGGATGGAATGGTCGTATTGCGGGGAATGATTTTGTTCGGTCTTCAGATCATGCCGCATCTTCTCTAAGTCTTCCGGTGTATCAAAGGCATAGTAAGCATGACCGTCTTTTACCAGTTGTTCTGCATATTGCCGGTATGTTTCTTTTCTCTCGCTTTGCCGGTAAGGTCCATAGCTTCCGCCATGCTGCACACTTTCATCGGGTTCAAGGCCACACCATTTCAGGCAATCGAAAATGTATTCTTCTGCACCGGCCACATAGCGGCTTTGATCCGTGTCTTCAATCCTTACAATGAAATCACCGCCATGTTTTTTGGCAAATAAATAATTGTATAATACAGTTCGCACCCCACCAAGGTGTAAACCGCCTGTAGGAGAGGGAGCAAAACGTACCCGAACTTTTTTTGGCATGATGACAAAGATAAATTTATCATATCGGGCGCCCAACTCAAATAAGTATATTTGTTTGCCATGACATTTATTGCTCCGCATTATAATAAAGCAAAAAAAAAGACGCCATTTAATTTTCTGAAAAAGGATCGCTATCTGGTAAAGACACCCTGGTGGCTGAAAAAATTGTATCCCGGTTGTTTGTGGGATATGCCTGTAAAAGAGAAAACACTTTATCTCAGTTTTGATGATGGCCCTCATCCCACGATCACGCCGTTTGTATTGCAGCAATTAAAAAAATACAATGCAAAAGCGACTTTCTTTTGTATTGGCGAAAATGTGGCCCGGCACCCTGATATTTTTCAGCAACTGATCGATGAAGGACATGCTGTGGGCAATCATACATTTCACCATATTAACGGCTGGAAAAGTACCGTCGATGAATATAATGATGATATTAAAAAGGCGGATGAATATATCCACAGCCGCTTATTCAGGCCTCCTTATGGCAGGATGAAAAGAGCACAATTGAGCCGGTTAAAACAGGGGGAAAATAAAATGACGGTTGTCATGTGGAATATACTTGCGGGTGATTGGGTGCTTTCATTAGACCCTGCTATTTGTTTTGAAAGAGTGAAAAGGAAAACTTCTGAAGGCGATATAATTGTTTTGCACGAAAGTGATAAGTCATGGGACAGGATGAGTTATTCCCTGCCTAAACTACTCGAGTATTTCACCGAAAAGGGCTATTCCTTTAGCAAAATTGATCCATCGTTCATCAAAGTCTAAACTGAAAGCCTGTAAAAAAGTTAGGGCCGGGGTAGAAACCCTGGCCCGTTTTTAATCCGTACCCTATGAAAACTGGTTTAAAGATATAATAATTTTTTAATTACGGCAAAGTAATTTGATGAGACACCCCGTTAATGGTAATTATGGCCTGGTTGTCGCAAGTGCCGTTTCCAAAGTCAAGTACAGCTATCCAGGGGCTGGTTGGCATACTATTGATCCGGATCGTTCTTATTCTGCCCTTAACGATCCAGCGGCAGGTGAATCTTTTTATCAAGGGTTCTGTGATAGAGGATGACCATCCAACCAATAAATTACCCTTCTTAACCTGGCCTTCAGCAGAGCCTGTTACTGAGAATATATCATCATGAAAATCAGCTGTCATTAATCCTTCGAACTGTGTAATAACTTTATCGCTTTTCCATTTGGTATAATCCCCGTTGGGCCGGGTAAGTCTTGCGTCTCTGACCTCGATAGTGAACTGCCGGTTAGTTGTTCCGTTACTGGTATTGGTGATCTTATGAGTGCCCTCTACATGAATACTGTCTATATAAAATCCATCAAATGAAGTTGTAGCTATCGCGCCGGGGTAGATAAGCCGGGCCGTGTATTCAGTAATTATTTTACCACTTCTCAGGTGTCCATCATTGCCGGTACAGCCCGCATTTCCAAAATCAAGAATAACTTTGATCGGGAAGATAGCAGGAGGATTTAAGTGGATAACAGTTACTGTGGGACATGCATTAATTCTTCCAAAAACTCCTGTACCAAACATGCCAACTTCGTCGCTTACACCCATGGCATCATCAAAAAAACCATTAAAAATTAATTCAGCCTGGCCATCCGATTCGCTGGATATCTGGGATGCTGTTACTTCCTGTTCGTCTTCAGTTCCACTTCGGCTATTTTCTTTTGAACAAGAGACAATCAATAAACTGAAAAAGAAGGAGAGAATGGCTATTCGGGTAAGATTGAAGCGGAATTTCATAAACTGCAGTTTTATGGATTGAGTTAATTAACGGAAATAAGATAACCTTTATTGAACAAAGTTTAAATGAAACTTAAGATTTTTTGCTGAGTTTTGTAGGCCAAAGAGGTTGAAAATGACGCTTATAGACACACATTCCCATATCTATCTCCCGGAATTTGACATGGACCGGGGGCCAATGCTCGAAAGAGCTGGGGGAGAGGGGATTAGCAAAATATTGATGCCGGCCATTGATTCTTCAACCCATGATGCTATGTTGAAGCTGGAAAAGGACGATCCTGCAACCTGTTTGAGTATGATGGGACTTCATCCCTGCTCGGTAAAAGAAAACCCCGAAGACGAGCTTAAAATAGCCCGTGATCATCTTGAAAAAAGAAGCTTTATTGCTGTAGGGGAAACCGGTCTTGATTTTTACTGGGACAAAACATTTATACAGCAGCAATACATGGCTTTTCATCAACAGATCGAATGGGCTTTGCATTATGATATACCTGTTGTGATTCACTCCCGCAATTCTATTGATGAATGTATAAAGGTTGTCGAAGAACAGCAGAACGGGAAATTGAAAGGAGTGTTTCATTGTTTTTCCGGGAACCTGGAACAGGCGGCTAAGATCATTGACCTTGGATTTTACATGGGGATCGGCGGGGTGCTTACTTTTAAAAATTCAGGATTGGATGTTGTGATGGGGAATTTAAACCTTGATCATGTTGTGTTGGAAACAGATGCTCCTTATTTAGCTCCTACACCATTTAGGGGTAAAAGAAATGAACCGGCTTATTTAAAATATGTTTTAGAAAAATTAGCAACTATTAAAAATGCCAGCAGGGAAGAAATAGCTTCAATAACTACTGCCAATGCAGAAAAATTATTCGGAAAATTATAAAAATAATCAGCGGAGACTAAGGGATTCGAACCCTTGATACAGTTTCCCGTATACACACTTTCCAGGCGTGCTCCTTCAACCACTCGGACAAGTCTCCTTATATTATGTTTTGTTTTTTAAGCCATATGTACCCTTCTATTGACTTAAAAAACTGTTCCCTTCTAAAAGCTTCAGACCTTGAACCAAATTCTTCAATATAATGGCAAATTAATGGCCTTCTGTTTTTTGTTGCCTTCACTTTTCCCATATTATGCTCTGCCAATCGCTTATTAAAATCCTCACAACTCCCATAATAATATCTATTATCCTTGGTACTTTTTAATATGTAAGCATGAAAACTCATTCTCTCGCCATCCCTGCACACTTTCCCAGGCGTGCTCCTTCTCCGAAGGAGTCCTTTGGACAACCACTCGGACAAGTCTCCAATTTTAAAAGGGCAGCAAAAATAGTGATTCTTGTCTTACCAGTTGTTTGCCTGTTCCTCATTCATCCTTTCAGAAACATCCATGGGCTGATGGTCCTTCCAATCCCGGTCATATCTTACAAACCAGGATATCCAGAGGCTCCGGCTCACCCTCATCAGCCAGGGCTGCAGAACGATCAGCAGCACGGCATTAAAGCCAAGCCAGTAAAAGAAACGATTGTCAGAAGTAGACAAACCAATCAGCATCCACCAGACCAACAGGCTGATCACACATATCAGTACAGCAAGGGCATAACTTACATAGCTGGTACCATAATAAAATCCAACTTCGATCTCAGTAGGCTGACCACATACCGGGCAATCCTTATTCATCAGCATATTCTTTTTGAAATTTATCGTTGTTCCATGCTGGAATAATTTTCCTTCCCGGCACCGGGGGCACCGGCAGCTTAGTGTTGATGAAAAATATCCCCGGCTCAGTTTCTTTTCTGACATTTATTCGCTGGTTGTATGTTGTTGAATCATTGCTATTAATTGAACCAGCTGCAAAATTAAGCCAGCCAGGCCAACCCTGAAGAACTATTAAGCGGTCCATTTGAGCATAAGTGTGGCACAACATTAGCAGGCTTTTGAAGGCATGTTCTATTTATATAAAAACTTTTTTTATGGCTACCCAACAAATGACGACACAGGATTTTAAGAATAAAGTGTTTAATTACGAAACGGAGCAGGATTGGAAATACAAGGGAGAATTACCTGCGATCATTGATTTCTATGCTGATTGGTGCGGCCCCTGTAAAACAGTGGCGCCGGTCCTGGAAGAACTTTCAAAAGAATATGAAGGTAAACTGATCATTTATAAAGTTGATACGGATATGGAATCAGAACTCTCTTCCATATTTGGAATTCAAAGTATACCAACTTTCCTGTTTATCGGCGCTGATGGTGAACCGATGATGCAGCCAGGTGCTTTTCCGAAACATGTGTTCAAAAAAATAATTGAAGAAAAATTGCTTCCTGTTAAACCGGTGAATAAATAGCTGCGATAAATTTTTTTTTAGTGATAACCACTATCCGGGAAAGAAAACTTCTTTGATGATTATATAAATTCCCATGGCGAGCACAAACCAGCCAAAACCTTTTTTGAGTTTGTTGCCATCTGTTTTCCTGCTGATAGCATCACCAATAAAGATACCAACGATAGCCAGGGCAGTAACGCTCAGTAATAATTTCCAATCCATGGTATAATTGGATAGATCGCCTGTAAAGCCAATCAAAGATTTGGCGGCAATAATAAGTAAAGATGTTCCTACTGCTTGTTTCATGGGAAGATCACTCAATAACACTAAAGCAGGAATGATAAGAAAACCCCCACCGGCCCCAACAAGGCCGGTCAATATTCCCACTACAGCGCCTTCCAGTATTATCATTGGGTAATTAATTTTTAGCTCTCCATTTTGGGATCCTATTTTTTTCTTTTTATCCCTTATCATGGATAGGGAGGCAAAAACCATAAGGATCGCAAACAAGATCATCATCAGGATACTTTTGGTTACTACCAAATCTCCTATGGTAAAAACTTCTTTGGGTATTTCCGGAACAATAAACATACGGGTGGCAAATACGGCTGCAATGGAAGGTAGGCCGAAGATCAGGCCCATTTTCAGGTTCACCTGCCCCTGCCTGTATTTTGGAAAGGCGCCAACAAGGCTGGATAAGCCTACAATAAATAAGGAGTAAGCCGTTGCCATTACCGGCTCAACTTTAAAAAGATAAACTAATACAGGAACAGTAAGAATAGAGCCACCTCCTCCGATCAGGCCGAGTGTAATTCCGATCAAAAGTGAAGCGATATATCCGAGGATCTCCATGAATTAACTCTGCAAAACTTTTTCCATCTGCATACTCCGGCTACCCTTGATCAGCAGGTAAGTGTTTTCAAAATGTTGCTGATGCAGCCATTCTCTTGCTTCGGTTGCATTGGTAAATGAAGTATAGGGATGTTGTAGTTTTAAAAAATCACCCCCTACCAATACCACCGTTTTCCATTTACTTTGTTTGATAAGCTCAACAATAGCTTGATGTTCTTCAACGCTTTCATTACCCAGTTCTGCCATAG
>DATHDV010000021.1:0-25083 GCA_035318845.1 Chitinophagaceae bacterium | reverse complement strand
TGTTTCTATTGACACTACGATAAACTATGATGAACTGTTCCGGGATTTTGATGCTTTTATGGATTCCATCCTGTCGCCCGACAGTTATTTCCTGGCCAGTTTATCATTGGGCAAAAGCTATTATAATTTTGAGTCCAAGAGAAGTTCGTTCATTGAACCATCAAAGAAACTTACCTATTCGCCCACGCTGGGATATTATCACAAGAGCGGTTTTGGTGTAACCACTACAGGATATATTGTTAATGACGAAACGAACATGAACTTTTACCAGTTTTCGTTCTCTCCTTCATTTGACTATTTACGTGATAAACGCTTTGCTACGGGAATTTCATTAACAAGATTTATTACCAAGGATTCATTGCCATTCTATACTACGCCCTTGCAAAATGAATTGTATGCTTACTTTACTTACCGTAAAGCCTGGATAAGACCCATGCTGGCCCTGAGCTATGGCTGGGGCAGCCGGTCAGACTATATCAAAAGAGAATCCGTGATCCAGGACCTGCGTTTGCGGAGAAGGGGCTTCACTTATATTAACACAGAAGAATCTGTCAGGGACTTTACATTGATGGTATCTGTGCGCCATGATTTTTACTGGCTGAATGTATTTAATAAAAAGGATCATATCCGGTTCTCTCCCCAGTTAGCTTTGACAAGCGGCACACAAAAGTTTGGCTTTAATCAGTCGTCCAGCACGTATGCCACATCGATCCGTACCAACTCCAATGTTTTGTACAGCACGGAAAATGTTTACCTGGATGACGAGGTCAAGTTTCAGCCATTATCACTGTCCCTGTATCTCCGGGGTGAGTATTTCATCGGCCGGTTTTTTATACAACCCCAGCTTGCACTGGATTATTATTTCCCCGCCACAACCGGGAATTTCACAACCCTCTTTTCCATGAATGCGGGTCTGATGTTCTGATTTCAGAAAAGCTTCACATTTCTCCTGCAATAATATGGCTACATAATTTGTTTGAGGAAAGACTTATCATGTCGTTAAGAAGATTTAACAGGCAACAAGGGTTACTGGCATTATACTTGGAAATTTTCCTGAACATAAAAAAAACACATTATGAAAACAAAACTCCTGTCTCTTTTCGCAGCTTTACTTTTTGCCCAGGCCATGATGGCCCAATTTCATATCGGAGCCAAAGCCGGCGCCAATATCATTAAAATAGATGGAAAATCATTTGACCAGCAATTCAGGTATGGTTACCATGCCGGTGGTTTTGCTGAAATAGGTCTTGGACGTAACCTGGGCATTCAGCCTGAAGTGATCTTCAATCAATATTCTACGAGGGTAGACAGTAATTTCAGTCATGTATACCAGCATGTTTTTAACCAGGGTGATGTGAAGCTGAATTATCTTTCCATTCCCATCCTGCTTAGTCTTAAAATGTTTGGCAATTTTCTTTCTCTCCAGGCAGGCCCGCAATACAGCATAATGATCAATAAAAGCAAAACATTATTGGAGAACGGGAGTGAAGCATTTAAAAATGGGGATTTCTCCATGGTGGGCGGAGTTCATTTAAAGATCAAATCCCTCCGTGTTGATGGCCGCTATGTGGTCGGCTTAAATAGTATCAATGATATCGACGAAACAGAAAAGTGGAAAAGCCAGGGATTCCAGGTATCCGTTGGAGTAGCCTTATAAAATAAAATCTATAGCCTGATGAATAAAAGTCCCTTCTTAACCGGAGGGATTTTTTATTGCGGTCCTGCAGGGTCTTTCTGTATTAGACTGATCTTCCTGAGTCTTATGGTCGCTTTTCCCATCTGCTGAACCCTGAATTCAAACATATGATCAGCTATAGATTTGTCTACCGTAAAAGATATAGTGTATGTTCTAAAGGAAAATTGAGCGTTCCTGCTTGCCAGGTCATACTGAGTAAGATTCCGCAAACCCAGGACCTTTACGGCATTGCTTGCATCTGCAATATCTATTTGTAAAATCCTGCCATTGTTTAGAGGTGAGAGACTGTCTGCTCCCAGTTCCCATTCAACAATATAATTTCCGGCAGGCAATTTTACAAAAGGCCCGTGTGTACTATACTTGTTTCTGTCATTACATGTATTGGTTGAATTAACAACCCACACATCTTTTACAAGACTTCCACAATCATGTTTAAGTTCAGCAGCTCCAAATATCATGGGAAAAGATCTTAAAGTGTCCGGACGGGAAGGAGTTCTTACCGTGTCTATATCAAAGACCCAGAAATAATTCCTGTCAAAAGGCGTACCATCTGATCCGTCAAAATCCGGTTTGCCTAATTGAAGACCGAATGCGTTAAGTGCTCTTGTAAAATTGGTTTTCATCTCATTGAAATAGGCTTCGGAGTTTCTATCCGGCACCAAGGCAGAATTTAAATTGCCGTTCAGATCAATGGATTTTTCGCCCTTAGCCTTTGCTTTCTGAAGAAACGAATTCAAGCGGGAACTCTGTGTGTTATTTAATTGTGGTCTTGTATAAGGTAAATAAAAGGCTATTACTGTTCTTGGTTTAAAAAGAGATACCAGGTCAGCAGGAGGATTTTTTTCATAATACAGTTGCATGTTATCATAACTATTGCAACTGCTTTCAGGTGTAGCGATGGCTTGTTGGAGTGTGGCCACGAAATCCGCGCAAACGGATAAGTCGAATCTTTGAGCGCCTATATCCCGGATAAAGAAATTTCTAAACTGGTTGTTGCCGGAAGTGATGATCTTATAGCTGTTGCCGGATTGGCAAACCTGTTCGATAGTATAAGTGCCAAAGCTTTTCTTATCAGAGGTGGAATACCATATTTTTTTCTTTGCAAGGTCAATTGTTATCAGCCGGTTGATCCTTTGACCTTTCCATATTTCTGTAAGTGACAATGGAAGTTGAGAGATGGGAATAGAATTGCAGGTTCCTATAGTGGCATTAACATTCACATTTACAGTATCCATTCCTGAGACTTCGCGTTCATTTGTTACCATTAACATGTAGCTATAAACACCTTCCACCAAACCACTGACTGTCGTAGTTGCCTTATTGGGATTTGTCAGTGTACCTCCGGCAGGGCCCGATAACTTTATCCATTCAAAAACTATATCCATACCTTCAGGATCTATTCCTTTCCCTTTTAAAGTTATTGTATTAACTGGTAGTGTTATTGATATATCGGGGCCCGCATTTGCTACTGGTACTGGCACCAGGTCAACAGGTTTTTTGCAAGCGCTGATCGTCGTATTTATTTTATCTGTTGTAAAAGCAACATTCGTGGTTTGGGAGTGATTGACAGGAGGATTAGTTAATGTATCATCTATTTGCAAGACTCTAAGTGAGTCGATCTGTGATCTCAAAATGGACATCTGTTTTTTTAAATCCTTGGCTTTGGGACTTAAAGGATTTACTCTTGATTCATTATTGTATTGTTGCTGAAGAATATTTAATGTTCTCATTTTTATCGTTAAACCCGGGTTAATCGCCTTTGCAGAATTCGTTTCAACCCAACTAATGTCCAATTTCAGATTTCCTGAGACAAGAGAACGATAAGGTATTTTAAACGACTTGCCGAGGGTGCCATAATTAACTGGGTTATTTGAATCATTTGGTTTCTCCTCTATAGTTGTTGAATCATATGATTCGTATGGTTTATTTGGATCATCATATACTGAAAATGCCACACCAGTAAGAAGGGTGGAATCATTCTCATTATCCATGCATTTTCCAAATGGAGAAATATCGACTGTTACCGGTACTAACCTGGATGAATCTGCTGCACTGATCCCCAAAAATCTTGCTGCACCCGTTTTTGCAAAATTATTTCCAAACTGACTTATTCCCAGCAACAGCAGGAGACAGACGCCGGAGATCTCAGAAAGTACTTTCGACCATTTTGCAAGTTTAGGTACCGGGTTGTCTTTACCAACTGTTGTCACTTTCGGATCTTTTATCGGAGTTTTCCAGGATCCTTTTCCCGGATCATCAATATATTCTTTCAGCGGGGCATCCGTTATTTTGTTTTGTTTCCACAGCGCTTCAAATTGTTCTTTCGAAGCTATATAGTCCTCATGGGTCACCGGGTCGTTTGCATAAATGATGAACTTATTGGTGATCTCCTGGACCTTCTTCTCATTACTGAAAAAATAATTGTCTTTATAATAAAGGTCAGCGTATTGAAAAAGCTCCACCAGTTTTTTACGGGCAACAATTTCTTCCTGTACTCCCAACTGCTTCAATAATTCCAGCCGGGTATACTCAGGAAAATATCCTTCCTGGAGCCACGATATCCGCACCAGCTTCAGCAGGTTACTGTAATTCATTTTTTCCGGGCAACCACGGCTTTGCAATACGGCTTTCCCTAATTCGATCAATACTTCCCATCTTATTTTAGGATAAATGGCAATGGCACATATGCATTGATAAAGGTCTTCATCCCTGAGATAGGTCTTTATATCAGCCGGTTCTGTGAAATCATAATTCCTGGTACTGTAAAAATCTTTTTGTGATGATAAATAATCGCGGTGGTTCAGTAATTTTTCATTGATGGCTTTCATGAGCCGTAACTGGCCTTCCGCATCTGCAGGCAACAAAATAATTTGCTGGCCGATCAATTTTTCTTTTATTCCCCAATCTTTAAAAGGCAGGGGAGTAAGGATTCCCCTGTTTTCCCAATCAGCTAATTCATTCAATCTTTCAGCCTCGATCACCGGGTAAGCATCGTACACGAGGTGATGAGCCGTGCCAAAAATAATAAGGGTAAAATCTTTGTATAATTCAGCCAGGCGTTTTACAGAAAAACCTGACGGGTATTCTTCATTATAGAATTTTGAAAAATTGTCCTGGTAAAAAAAACGGACGATACTTATGTTCTCGGTTTTAAATGTTCTTACGAGGTATTCAAATAGTTTCAGTTGCTGGCTGTTGCTGACCGTGCTGTCGATCAGGATCAGGTAATCATTATTCCTGAGTTTATTGCTGTACACCAGGTCGGGTATGCCGCCGGAACGAATGGTATTCTGAACAGTTTGATTAATATTCAGTGCCAGCGATTCATCCATCGTACGCTGGAGCATGAACCTCATGGCATCATTCATCGCCGGTTCGGAAGCGATCAATTGTTGTTGCCTGTTTTCCAGCGGTATCTCGAATACCGGTTTTTTATCCCCGGAAGCAGTATTAGCAGGTTCAAACACGGAATTGATCAATTTTTTTACTGCTCTTTTTCTTATCCTCATGATCGAGCGGAGTATAATCGTCGCAATAAAAGGGATAAGAAATAAAAAGAAGATCAGGTCCTGCAACCAGTTCTTTATCTTTTTTGGCGGCTTGATCGCAGCGCCGAGTTGTTCCGTTTGCAAATGGAATTTTTCTGCATTGGGGTCTTTTACAGTAAAAGATAAAAAATAACTTTTATAGCAATCCGGGCTACCGGGCCAGGGCATTACTACAAACCTGATATTGTATAATCCCTCTTTATCCAGGTTTGGTTGTAATATTTTTGAATTTCTACTGACTGTATCACCATTAACGATCCATATGCTGGAAAGTCCTTTGAAAGTATCGGGTGATATATTTGCCCGCAATTGTATGTTACTATTCAGGGATACAGGTTGAGTAAAGTCAGAAGCAAGGTTGCTGTCCGGAAAAGAAGTAATCGTTACGTTTGGGAACTTTTCACATATGGGTATGTTTATCGAATTGTTTGAAAGAAGTTTGTTTCTTAGAAACATACGTAATCTTGCCTGGATAGGCCCGGGTTTCGATGCAACCAGTGTTACATCCCGTTTATTCCGGGATTCCCAACCATTGCCCAGGTCCCATTCCAGCGTTATATTATTTGAATCTTCGGAAGAGGGGTCCTTATAATAATACAAAGTAGTTCCTTCCCGCTGGATCTGCCAGGTTGCATGCAGGAGTATAGAATCGCCAACCTGCCAGACAACTTCATCCTCATCTTTGCTACTGTTGGCAAAAGTGATAGCTGCGCCTGTTAACTCTGTATTAGTGTGAACGGGATTTGATTGTTTAAACAAAAACCATAAAGCGATCAGCAACACAGGTATTATGATCAATAAGTATTTTGCTCTTTTGGTTGCAAAGATCTTTTTGACCTTTAGAATAGTTTTTTTCCAAAATGAAGGCGGCGAAATTTGTTCTGGCAATATCCCTGACTCACATAACTTTTTAAATACGAGATAAAATCTTGCCTGGTCCTCGTCGTTTGTAACAATTAAGGGGCAGATCAGAACACCTGCTTCTTCGAGGGTGGCGGGTTTGAACCTTTCAATTACTTTTAAGATCTCAATATAATCATCCGGCTTAATGGAAAAACCATTGCTCTTCAGGTAAAGTATTATCGACTCCAGTGGCAGGTGAGAGGAGAGATCAATATCAGCAGAAATATATGTCTGTTCCTTTTGCACGGCTGGCTTATTAGGAACTGATCTTGTTCAGGTCTTCATTACTTTTTACAATGGCCGAAAGACTGGGTTTATAGTTTTTATCCTCTTCCCAGTTATCTTTTGCCAGGATACCTTCTTCTTTCAGGATATTCATCCAGTCGAGGAATTCAGATGTAGCAGGCCGTTTATTGATCGCTTGTTTCCTGAAATCTTCAAACTTAGCGATCGCTTTTTCGATGGCGGCATTGTATTCATTATTATTGATGAGCAGCCTTTGCTGTGCGATCAGTTTTAATTTTTCACTGTCAGGGAAGGGGATATGATAATAAACACATCTCCGGAGAAAGGCATTCGGCAGGTTTTTTTCTGAATTGCTGGTGAGTATGAGAACGGTCCGGGCTCCTTTTTTCTGACGGCGTATGGTTTGATTTATTTCCCGGATGGAAAATTCGTAATGTTCAATTTCATTCAGCAGGTCGTTGGGAAAATCCCGCGGAGCTTTGTCGATCTCATCTATCAATACCACGGCGCTATGTGGTTTGGGTTCCAGTTTCTCAAAGCCCTTGAGGTTGCTGATCCCCAGCAACTCTTTGCTCGTATTTCCATAAGATAATGCGATGGCTAATCCAAGAGCCCTTAGTTCTATGAATTGCTCGGCAGGCGTATCATTTTTATTTCTGAAATGACTGACTGCATCATAATAATAAAACAGGTCGCTGGCTATGGAAGTGGATTTTGTATTGAATACAAGCGGCTCCTGCAGAAAAGGCATTTCATCGTTTTGCGTTTGCTGGTTTAATTGCCAGGCAACGTAATGAGCCAGTTGTGTTTTCCCTGTTCCGGGCTCGCCGCTCACCAATAAAGGTTTGCCTAATGCAATGGCGATCTCTACCGCTTTGACAAGGCTATCATCTGCTACATAATTTTCAGCTTTGTTATTAAGTTCAATCGACTTAAGGTTGATCATTTTCATGTCAGTTAGTTTTAGTTTAATAGTTGAAGAACCTCGGGATCCTTGCTATTTACCCTGTATATAAATGCCGATATTTTTTCCTGTGCCTTTTGCATGGAAAATTCATCGCTTAACTCCGGCAGGTATTCAGTGAGGATCTTATTCTTTTTGAAAGGTATTTCTGTTATATAATTTTCGATCCATAGATCCACGTCCCCGTTCTGGACAGGGCATAATTTTTCAAGAGCAATAAGGAATTGAGTTTCCTTTGACCCGGTATTGCACAATCCATTAATAATTCCCGTGAAAGCTTCTTCATCTTCCTTCCTGTAATTGATGTTGATAAAAAAGAAAATATTCCGGCAATCGGTTTCATAACAGGCGTCATTTATCTCTTTTAGCATTTTTGCCAGCCAGCTGACGCGGGGATCTGCATCTTTATTGACCAGCTTTGACCAGTTTATTACAAAGGCAATACGGTTTTCTTTTTCCAGGCTGTTTAAAAAAACGGTCAATTCTTTAAAACTTTTGATCGGGAGCGTTATATCTGCCGTGCTGTATAACTGTTGAAAGGCTGCATTCAGGAAAGTAAGTTTAGCCTCTTCATAATCTGCGCCGGTGCCGAATATCGAATTGAAGGTTAGTGTATAGATCTTTGATTTGGGGATATTAAGTATGATATTGCTGATCCTTTTCTGGAGACTTTCGACCAGGCTGTCTTTTTCCCCATAGATAATGATCGGTTTAAAAGGCGATTTGTTTTTGACCCTTGAATACATGTACTGGTTGAATTGCGGGGTACGGTCGAGAAATTCAATACGGTCCTGGTTGATGTACCTGTCGATAAGTTGCCGGGCGCCCTTTAATAAAAGATCAGCATATTTTTCACCGGCTTTCATCATGGACTCAGATATCATCAGCGCCAACTGGTAGGAGGAAATAAAACGTTCATGATGTGTCAGGTAATTATTTTGTACGTCTTCTTTTAAAGCTGTTAATTTATCCGCTTTTAATTTCTTTAATTCCGGGTCCTTATCATTATCTGTTTCAAAGCCGCCATTATTTTCTGCAAAAAATGCAAAGACCTTTTTTTTGTTTTCCTTGGCAGCTAAATATTCTGCATGTGTTACGGAAAGTTTATCGGGGTTATTGAATTTTGCTGAGCTATCCGGGATAAAACCATAACGGTTTGCCAGGATGAGGATATAGAAATCGCATTTTTTGACATCTTCAACACACTTATCAACCGGCAACTCACTGTCAGCCACATAATCTTCCATGGAAATGACCTCATACTTATCCCTGAATTTGTCAAAAAAATCCCTGACCGCTTTGCGATGTTCTTTTAAATCAAGATAAGTCGAGGAAATATATACTTTGAACGACGGCATAAATAAGGATAAGATACCCGAAAATTAACAATTTTCGCCGTCTTAGCAATATTGAGTACTGGGTCAATTTAAAAAGGTTCACGCAGAGTGCGCAGAGAACGCAGAGAATATTGGTTTAACCCTCAGCGAACCCAGTCCCGCCATTGGCGGGATGAAACTCACCCACTGCCCAATATTGCTTTTAGCATAAACCCTTACCAGCTAAAAACCAGCTTTGTCAGTATAATTCCTATGGCATGAATCTTGGCAATACTGAATTCCGAGTTTATATTTACCGCTCCCGGGCCTCCAGCAGCGGGAAGTGACAGATTGTCTAAAGAAGATTTGGTTATGAATATTGAGCAATTATTACAGCGTTCGGAAGATGAAATGGATTTTCTACCGATCATTCCACTAAACGAAAGTGACCAGGAAGACCTGAATGGTATTGAAGTTCCGGCGGAAATTTCCTTGTTGCCCCTCCGAAACACCGTCCTTTTTCCCGGCGTAGTGCTGCCTATCACTGTTGGCAGGGATAAAAGTATCAAGGCAGTAAATGATGCTTACCGGACTGATAAATTGATCGGGGTAGTGGCGCAAAAAGACAGTAACGTGGAAGACCCTGAGGTAAAAGACCTCGAGCATATCGGGACAATTGCCCGGATCGTTAAGCTGATCAAAATGCCCGATGGTGGAACCACCATTATTATACAGGGTAAGAACCGTTTTTTGACTGAATCAATTGTTAGCGAGGATCCCTACTTCAGGGCGAAGATCAAAAAGCTCGAAGAAGAAGAGTGGCCAAAAGATGAGGACTTTAAAGCTTATGTTGCCAACATTAAAGACCTGGCTGCCGATATCGTTCAGCTTTCTCCAAATATCCCTACTGAAGCTTCCATCATTCTCCGGAATATTGAGAACCCTGCTTTTCTTATTCACTTTGTCTCCAGTAATCTTAATACGGATATTAAAGACAAGCAACGTTTGCTTGAGTTGAACCAGATCCGCCAGCGGGCTGACCTGTTGATGCAATTGCTGCAAAAAGAATTACAGTTTGCTGAATTAAAAAATAAAGTAACTACCAAGACAAGAACGGAATTAGATAAGCAGCAGCGGGAATATTTTCTGCAGCAGCAGATGAAAAGTATCAAGGATGAACTGGGTGGCGATTCCAATGTGCAGGAGGTAAAAGAAATGCAGAAAAAGGCTGAAGCAAAAAAATGGCCTGTTGCTGCCAAAGAATTATTTAAAAAAGGAATTGAGAAACTGGAAAGGATGCATCCCAGCACACCCGATTATTCCGTGGTATATAATCATCTCGACCTGATGCTCGATCTTCCCTGGGAATCTTATACGGAGGATCATTATGATCTGAAAAAAGCCAAGAAGACACTGGATGCTGATCATTATGGAATGCAAAAGATCAAAGAAAGGATTTTGGAATACCTCGCCGTGCTGAAATTGAAAGGCGATATGAAAAGCCCCATACTTTGTTTTGTTGGTCCTCCCGGTATTGGCAAAACATCATTGGGTCGCAGCATTGCCAGCGCTATCGGCAGGAAATATGTACGGTTAAGCCTGGGGGGCCTGCATGATGAAAGTGAAATAAGAGGACACCGAAAAACATATATTGGCGCCATGCCCGGAAGGATCTTACAATCCATCCGCAAAGTAAAATCTTCGAACCCGGTGATGATACTGGATGAAGTAGATAAAGTGGGCAGTGATTTCCGCGGCGATCCTTCATCGGCATTGCTGGAGGTATTGGACCCGGAACAGAACCACACATTTTATGACAACTACCTGGAATCGGAATATGATCTCAGCAAAGTGCTGTTCATTGCTACGGCCAATAATGCACAGAACATTCAACCGGCATTAAGGGATCGTTTGGAAATTATTGACCTGAGTGGTTATGCTGTTGAAGAAAAAATGGAAATAGCCAAGAGGCATTTATTACCCAAGCAAAAAGACCTGCATGGATTGAAAGGCATAAATCTAAAGTTTAGTGATAAAGTGCTGGAAAAAATAATACAGGATTACACCCGGGAAAGTGGTGTCAGGGAACTGGATCGTCAACTGGCATCCATCATGCGGAACCAGGCCAGGGAATTTGTTTTGAAAGGAAAACTGAAAGCAACAGTAACAACCGAGGATATAGAAAAGATACTCGGCAAGCCAAAATACAGCAACGATATTTATAAAACAGCCAACATGGCCGGCGTGGCCATTGGCCTGGCATGGACCTATGTCGGCGGTGAGATCCTTTTCATTGAAACAAGTTTGAGTGAGGGTAAAGGTGAACTGCAATTGACGGGCAATCTTGGCAATGTGATGAAGGAAAGCGCCAGTACGGCATTAACTTATTTGCGGTCCAATGCGAATAAGTATAAACTGGATAAAAAACTATTTGAGAAAAAAAATGTTCATATCCATGTACCCGAAGGCGCCGTACCTAAGGATGGCCCAAGCGCCGGTGTTACGATGATGACAGCTATCGCTTCTGCCATGACAAAAAAAAGAGTAAAACCTTTTTTAGCCATGACCGGTGAGATAACGCTACGTGGACAAGTATTACCAGTTGGTGGCATTAAAGAAAAAGTATTGGCCGCCAAACGTGCCGGTTTAAAAGAAATAATCCTTTGCTGGCAGAATGAAAAAGATGTGCAGGAGATAGAATCTGATTTTATCAAAGGCATTAAGTTTCATTATGTAAAAAACATGGGGCAGGTGCTGGAGATGGCGCTGGTGGAGTAGGATCAACGTTTCTCATATAATACTATCATATTATTTACCATAAGAGATTTGACCATTCATCCTATTGGCAACTTGCATAAGTAATTTCCAGCTATTACTTCCCTTATAATATATAACTTGATCGTAACCTTTAGGAGATTGGGTATATCCCCAACCATCAATTTTTTTTAAGCCATATACACCTGTTAAAGTAACACTATTACCCTTAATTATTGCTCTTGCCACACAATAAATACCATCATATTCGATTGAATAAGTTGTAAGAGTGTCTCTATTACCATTATCCTTTACTATAAAATCATAATAAACCAAAGAATATTTTACTTTGTTATAAATACCTGTACTATCATTAAGGGTAATAATTATTTTTGAATCGTCACTTTTTTGGCTAAATAAAGACGCTGAACAAAAGAGAATAAATAAAGTGAAAATGATTTTCATTTTAAAATTAACTTAGAAGTAGTAAAGATAGTCGCTGAGTATGATACAAAGAAAATATTGGAGCTCGTTATTCCCAAGTCTTACCATCTAAGAGTTTTGCAATTTGCTCAGCAGTCATGCCGTCTTTAAAGCCTTCAATTTCATCAAGCCAGAAATATTTTTTTGCCCTAATAGATGAAAAAGATGTCTTGATGTAATTAGTCTTGTAGAAATTGTTAACCAGGAAAAATTTATTACCGTGTTCTAAGTCATAATAGTCAGTGTTCTCAATAGTTTCCTTTATTCTGTTATACTCATCTTTTGTCAAACGAGTTAGGTCGTCACCATTTGTAGCAACCAGGTTTCCGTTTTGGTAGTCACAATAAACAATTTTCTCTAACCTGCCAACAGCAACGACAGCTTTGTTAAGATATAAGCCTATGTATTTGAATAATGAGTTGTGGCTTCTTGTCACGGGATCATAGTAAATGGAATACTTAAAGTTTTCATTTAAAGACTCACTTGCTGTGAATGCAAGCATAGTTCTGTCCTCAATGTTTGTCAATCCATGTTGGTTACATAAGGAAATGTAGTCGTCAAGTATTTCTTTCATTTCTAAATCGAAATCGGCAAGATTGTGTGAAATTATTTGATAAATATCCTCGTAAGTTGTGCTTGCGAATTTGATATCTTTGTATTTGTCTTGCTGCAAAGTCTTTATAATTTCTGTCCGAATGTTACTGTCAATCCTGCTTTTTGAAAGAGCTAACAGAATTCTTTGTGAGTAATCGGCACCTAAAGCATCTAGATGTCTTATGAGTTGGTCTGTTGAGAAATTATCATAAAGTTTAGTCTCAACAACAACTTTGAAACTATCTTGGGAAATTACTCCGTCAACGACGCTATTTTGCCCCCATTGCTGTTGAGTGAATTTTACACCAACATTTAGCGAAAGATTGCTGTCGGCAAGTATAGCGTTTATTGAAGTCTCAAATTTCAGCCTGTTGTAATGATAGAGGCGTGAAAGCAGAAGAAGTGTCGCATTAGTCACCCAGTTTTCTTTGCTGTCATATCGTTGAAAGTAATGTAGTCCGCTCATTATTGGTCTGTCGTTTTAAAGTGGCTGCTAATTTTAAATATACGCAACTCCTGACACATTTCCCCATTGTTTATCATTAAAAAACTATACCTGCCAATTCCTACGTTACAAAAACTTATTTTCGTATCAATGAAATCTGGCTTTTCTATATTGCTATTGATTCTTGTATCCCAACTTAATGCGCAAACATTAGGCGGCAGTTCCGTCTTTAATTTCCTTAAACTTTCCAATACGCCGCAATTAACAGCTTTAGGTGGAGTAAATGTTTCTCAAACCTCCAACGATGTCGGTCTTGTATTCAATAACCCTGCTTTATTAAAGCCAGAAATGCATACACAGATGAATGCAGTGTTCAATAGCTTTTACGGCGATATTAAAGTATATCATTTGTCATTGGGTTATCATCATGAAAAACTCAATACCAATTTCTCCTGGGGGCTGAATTATTTTGGTTATGGAAATATTTCACAGACCGATGCCTCGGGAAATGTGTTGGGAAAGTTCAGGCCAACAGACTGGGTGATGCAGGTTTCCGCTTCAAGATCTTACCTGGAGAAATGGAATTACGGCGCCACCTTAAAATTCATCAATTCAAACTATGGGCCCTATCGTTCCAATGGGATTGCGATGGATGTGGGTGTTTTGTACCAGGATTCCTTAAAACTTTTTTCAGCATCCCTGCTGGCAAAGAACCTGGGCTTTCAATTAAAAAAATATAATGGCACTGAAGCAGATGATCTCCCATTCGATCTGCAGATCGGCCTGACCAAACGTTTGAAGTCGGCCCCTCTCAGTTTTTCCATTACTGCTCAACGTCTTCATCAGTTTAATATACTTTATAACGACACGACGTTTAATAATGAAAATGGTTTTAATAACGGTAGTACCAAAAAATTTTCTTTTGACAAACTATTGAATCATTTTGTCCTTGCAACAACTATTTACCTCGGCGACAGGGTAGAAGCGATAGTGGGTTATAATTTCTTACGTCGTCATGAACTGAATATTGGTAACGGGGGCAACGGCCTGACCGGAATTTCCCTTGGAGCGGGAGTATTGCTTGGCAAATTACAGATCAGGTATGCCCGGGCTTATTACCAGAACAGCTCAGCGTACAATCAGCTTGGCCTGAACATGAAGCTGAATGAATATTTTGGATTGGGGAAATTGGGGAAGAAGATCGGGTGGTAGGAAGGAAAAAGTAAAAATTAAAAAGTAAAAATTAAAAAGTAAAAAGAGTTCCGAATCTGCTAAGTCTTTTGAATTTTGATTTTTTACTTTTTACTTAGTATTCAGGAAATGAGTTTATATAATTCAAACGCTTCCGCATATTCATGGTTGCATTGCACTCCCCGCACTTTAGCCAGTGAACGGATAAAATCTTCCTGCATATAATTGCGATTCGCCTGTGACTTGTATTCTTTTAATGCACTCACTTTCTTTTCAACTTCTGTTTTTGCCAGGCGGATAAAGAAACTGTTATGAAAACTGTTATTATTCCAGGGCAATTCATAACCGGCCAGCGTTGTATTCTTAAATGCCCTCATTCCTTCCTGGTGGATCACCTGGTGGTCCTGGTGAATATCAGATGCAGCCGGAAGCAATACCAGGTCTGGATCAATTTTTTTGTTTAACTGTATTAATTCTTCCAGGATCTTTTGTCTTGAGGCCGGGAGTTCCCTCACTTCATAATCAAACAATATGAGGTTGGAAGAAGGTATCCCTAAAACAGAAGTCGCTTTTTTGCATTCCAGTTCAAGAGTATTGGGTGGTAGATCTGACGGTAAAGACCTTGCGCAAAGACAGAAAGCGACATAAAAAACTTCTTTTCCGTTGGCGCAAAATTTTGCAATGCTTCCGCCACATCCCAGCTCACCATCATCTGTATGTGGCGCAAGGATCAATATTTTCGTTGGGTCAAACATAAATAGTCTGTAAAAATAATCTTTATAACCGGGGATGCAAATTTGATTAGAGACTGTCTCAAAAGTATTTTCAACACAGAGATACGGAGAAACAGAGTTGCACACAGAGTTTAGATTCTAATTTTGCTTTCTCTGTGTAGCTCCAAACCTCTGTACCTCTGTGTTTAAATTCTTCACTTTTGAGATGGCTTCTGGTCTTTGGTATTGTGAGGTTTTTTTTACCACAGATATCACCGATCAGTCTTTTAAATAACTGGTCGAATCTTTCAAAAAAGGCAGCTGTTGCCCATACTGGGCGTTTAATACCGCCCTGAATAAATTGACGCCGCTAAGACTATCGCTGAAACCAGTATAATTTTTCGAAGGCAAATGAACAGAAACAAGGTTCAGGAAATAGTATTTTGATCCCACCGGTTCTTTAAAATGCCGGAAGCCATGATCTCCCGCCAGCACAATGATGGGCGGAGATGCAGATGATCGTAAAATATGTTTTACCAGTTCAATTAATTTTTTATTGCTGTATTGCAGGTATTCAATATATGCTTCCTTATTTAACTGGTTTCCCTCCAGTAATTTTTCAAATGGCTGCTCCTTTCCATCCCGGTCAAAGTAATATGGATAATGCGGCATCATCAGGTGTGCATATACAAATTTTGGCAATGAAGTTTTTTGTTCGGCCAGTTTCCAGGTCAGGTCATAAATATGTTCGTTGTTCATTTTATTGTAATAGGTGATGATCTTCAGATTCTTTTTTGATTTCCACCGGGAAACAAGATTGAAACGGATCTCTTTGTCAAAACGGTTCAAAAAAGTTTGTGACGTTATCAACCTTGTTTTTGCAGGCAAAAAAGTCTCCCTCGTCCTCGCAGGCTGTCCTTCAAAATCGAAAACAGAATAGTTGTAAAAATTATAACCATCAGACCGGAGAAACTGCAACAGTTTATTGTCACGGATAGCTTCATAACAATAGGTAAGGTCTGGTTTATTCCTGTCTTTCCCTTTCAGGTCCAGGTAATCCATGTTCAGCATGGATGCGACAGAAAAAGGAGTGTAGTTGTAATTACTATAGCTTTCAGGAACCGTATGAAAATTCAATTGAGCAAGCTGGTTTAAGAACACACTGTCATCAAATTGAAATAAGTCTTTCAATTCCTTGTTCCCTGCATATTCATCAGCGAGGATAAAATAAATATCCGGTTTGGAGCAACTGTTGCAACTGGCAAACCCTTCGGGCATTGTATAAGAAGCTTTTTTCCTGTTAATCATTTTACCGATCAATAAAAATGAATCGGTAAGCAGTAAAATGATAAAAAGAATATTGAGATAATAACTGAGCTTGAATAGCGGTGACTTTCTTTTCTTGAGGACGATCAGCAGGACAATAAACAAAACAGCTGCTGCCGGCAGAATAAATGTGTATTTCGTGATAAATGACCCGGGAAATATTTTTCTTAAAAGATCATGGACGCTGCCAAAAAAGAAATTAAAAGCCATGATAAAAAAAGCAACCAGGTTGGCCTTGATAAAATTTCGATACAAGAGCCAGCTTAATAACGATAAGACTATTGACGCAGCAATATAAACTGCGGTAAGTAATAGAGCAGCTTTTACAGGGATAAAATCATAGTTCTCTCTGAAACCATGTAACACGAAAAATGGAGGAAGCAAAAACAGGAAGATCGGTTTTGTCCGGATGATATGGAATAGTTTATCCTTCATGTCTTGTCATCAGGTATAAGGTCCTGCCGGAACCGGGGATCGTTTCTTTTTTTACCAGCCTGAAATATTTGCCAAATGCTTTTTCAAAATTTTCTGCAGTATAAGCGGGATAAATATCTTTTTTATTTGCTAACATCAACTGTACTTTTTCATCTTCTTTGGGAACAAACTCAATAATCAGAGTTGAACAAGTCTTTTGAAAAAGATCAGCGATCATTTCAAACGGAATATTTTTCCCGATCACAAGATGATGTATTAATGCCAGCGCCAATGCCAGGTCAACATGAAGCCGTGCAATGAAAGAACTTCTTTCATTGTTGTTTACACCAATGGCAGGGGAGGGGTTTGAAAGATCAACGATAAGCGGCTGGATATTTTTTTCAGTGCTTGCTTTTAACTGGTTATAGAGTTTATTGATACAATAAGGATCAAAATCTGCTGCAATGGTTTGAATATTTTTTACTGATAACATTCTGGAAAATTGCCCATCATTAGCGCCAAGGTCTGCTGCTGTTTTAATCCCGGGCAGCTTTTCCAGCCATTGCCATATGACTTTCTCTTTCTGTTCCAGGTAATCATTTCTTTGAGATGCTTCTTCATAATAAGCCGACCAGGCTGTTGATTGTTCGGGTAACCTCAATTTGTTTATTAATATTTCAAGACTTGAAATAAGGTTCAGAAATTTTTGTTTTGAGAACTTCTGTTTTGAAGGGGAAGCTGCATTCTTTCTTTTTGCCACACTTGCATGAAGATGGATGTGCAGGTAAACGTGCAGGGAAAACTTAGTTCTCCATGGTAATAATGATTTGGCAACCGCCAAAGGAATTCCTTCAGGATATGCCAGCATTATTTGCTGCAAAGAATTTTTACTGTAATGCATCAGCAGCAAGGGAGCCAGGAAACTTTCACAAAACTGGCGGTAGGCGATCCATGGCTCTTCAGGGTTGTATTTTTCAAAAGAAAGGCTGTCAATAAAAATAAGTCTTCCTCTTTGCCATTGAATATTATAAGGAGTTGCATCTTTGAGTACCATTCCCGGTGCTGCAGCTTCTTTAGCCAGCCGAAGTGTAAGCAGTGCTGCATCTTTCAACATATCAAAACTCCATTCCCAGGGATAAGAAATGAATTCAATTTTTTCCGGTTTCAGTGTTGTATACCATTCGCTGCTACCGGTCAAATTTTCATTGATTGTTTCATGAGGGATCAATAAACCCTGTTTCACCAGCTTTTCATAAAAGCCGCTGCTTATAAAAAGATCGAAATGTTCTTTGAATGATTGATTGACCTGCCTGTATAGGATCTTTTCCTTCTCAAAAATAAATCCTGAAGGATCACGGAAAGAAGAGGGGTGGTAAGTAAAGGAATTTGACATCAGTCCTTTGGATTATCATTTGTATTTTTTGAGTTGCGGGTAAAAAATGCCTTGATCGAATTTTTGATATTACGGAAGAAAAAAGCAACTCCCAGCGCCGCCGCAACAATTACCTGCACGAGGTAACTGCCACTTCCCGGGTCGATATATAATAACCAATAATGCATCACATGTATTTCAAATCGGTCCTGGGTGATAAAGTTAAAAGCGTTTCATACATCAGTTTGATGGTATTCTCTATGTCATCGCGGTGCAACATTTCAACTGTGGTATGCATATATCGCAATGGAATAGAAATTAAAACAGAAGGACAACCATCATTGGAATAAGCAAATGAATCGGTGTCCGTTCCGGTACTGCGGCTTAATGCCCGCCATTGCACGGTAATTTTTTTATCCTTTGCCACTTTTTCTACCAGGGCAAGCAATTTATTATGCACAGCGGGTGCATATGAAAGCGAAGGGCCTTTACCCGTGCTAACATCTCCTTCAATATTCTTATTGATCATCGGGGTGGTCGTGTCATGTGTTACATCCGTAACAATGGCAATATCCGGTTTGATCCTCCTGGCGATCATCTCGGCACCGCGGAGACCAATTTCTTCCTGCACAGCATTTACTACATACAGGCCGTATGGAAGTTTTTTATTATTTTCTTTCAGCAACCTTGCCACTTCAGCGATCATAAAACCGCCAATACGGTTGTCGAATGCACGGCCGATATAATTATTGTTGGCCAGTTCATCAAAACCTTCCTGGTAGGTAACAACTGCACCGATATGAATGCCCAATGCTTCAACTTCTTTCCTGTTCCTTGCACCGCAATCCAGCCAAAGATTATCTGTCCGGGGTTGAGTTTCTTTTTGATCGGGCGTAGCCACTCTTGTATGAATAGCCGGCCAGCCAAATACAGCTTTCACCACTCCTTTTTTTCCATGTATCAGGACACGGGATGCCGGCGCCGTTTGGTGATCCACGCCGCCATTTCTTTTTAAATAGATCAGGCCTTCGGGAGTTACATAATTCACAAACCAGCTTATCTCGTCTGCATGGGCCTCGATCACCACTTTGAATTTATGATCCGGGTTGATAACACCCACGGCTGTTCCATATGTATCTACATAATGCGTATCCACATAAGGCTTCAGGTATTCGATCCAGAGTTTCTGTCCCCAGGTTTCAAAACCGACCGGCGATGCATTATTAATGTAAGACCTGAGGAATTGGAATGACTTATCGGTAATGATCGATCTTTTTGCCTTAGTTGCTTTCGCCATATTTTAATAATTATGAAATGTAAAAGTAACTAAATGCTGCTGATTAACATGACCAGGGCTGAAAATGCCATCAGCCCGTCCAGGAAGAAGTAATAAAAAATATCAAAAAAATTTCTTTTTGCATATTGATATAAAGCAGCGGTCAGTATTCCCGGGATCAGCAAAATGATGATGTCTGATATTTTGTAATCATAGCAGTATAATAAACCGGTAGAGATCCCGAAAATAATAAGGGAAAAAGTGAACAGGTAAAAGATCCCTTTTTCATCCAGGTAAGTGATCAGGCTCCTGATGCCATGGGCTTTATCATCTTCTCTGTCCCGGTAGTCAAATAAAATGCAGATGGCATATATCTGGAAAAAGCGGCTGATGGTAAATAAAACATAGCTGGTATTCCATTCCCTGTCTGAAATGATGATGGGCAGAATGGTTGTCACATACATCCAGACAAAAGCAAGGAAAATAGTTTTGCCAAGGGCCACTTTCCTGAGAACCCGGAAATACCGGTATGGCAATTTGGGCGCTGAATAAAGAAATGTGATAAGGACCCCGAGCAGCAACCAATACCAGTAAGGAAGTAAATAAAAGAAAAAGATACCAGCGCCTGCAAGGCCAACAATAAAAAGTACAACATGGATGTTCCGGTTCTTTTCCAACCACTTTAACCGGGGAGAAGGAATAACAGAGTGGGAGGTAAGATACCAGTGAAAGCTATAGCTGCAAAGAGTGGAGGATAATACGAAAAGAAGGAAATAGACATTCACGGGGCTTTGCAAAAGGAACCGGTATGTTTGGTCAACCATTGCAACCGCACAACCTGCAATAAAAAGATTGCTGTAAACAAAAAAAAGAAAAAGCTTTTTAGCCATAATTGCGATCCCGCTTTTCAACGGGACAGGATTACTGCCTGAAAACTATTATCTGGTTCGAGGTGATCGTGTCGCTGACATGCCCGGCCCTGTCACGTACCGCCATTTTCAGGATCAGTGTATCCAATTCTTTTTGCGGGGGATTGGAACCCGGTATAATTGGCGGGCTTATGGCTGATAATATAGTCTGGTAATCCAATGTTGCTATCACTTCGGTCCGGGGAGCATTTGGGAAATCAGGAAATTTATACCGGAGTGTATCTCTTAAAGTAGGCACCACTCTTCTGTTTAGTCTTCTTTTAATGATAATAACAGAATCCTGCACATCGCCTTCTTTATCGGTACATTCCAGTCTTATGATCAAACTCCCGTTCAGCGGGATGTATTCAGTATTCAGGGATTTGATCTTGATAGTGGGTTTGGTCTGAAACTTATCTTTGTTGCAGGCAACTGCGATAATGATAAAGATTGACAGCAGGGAAATAAATAGCCTCATCGGGTTAAATTAGTTGAAACCAAATTTACTGAATTAGACAATACGAACAAGCCATGTCGCTGCAATGGAACGATAAAGTTTTCAGGGTTAAAGAGGAGAATTTTGAGGCATTGGCCCTGGAAGTTTTCAATTTCCAGTATGAGAATAACCCGGTTTATAGGTCTTACCTGCAGGCTTTGGGGATCAAACCGGGATCGGTGGCGACTGTTGAGCAGATCCCGTTTTTACCCATTCGTTTCTTTAAATCACATGAAATAAAGACGACCGCATTTGAGCCGGAGGCCATTTTTGAAAGCAGCGGCACAAGCGGATACATCAACAGCCATCACCTGGTAAAGGATATTTCGTTGTACGAGGATAGTTTTACAAAGGGCTTTGAACTTTTTTACGGCCCGGTAAAAGATCGCTGCATTATCGGGTTACTTCCGTCTTATCTGGAAAAGAAAACCTGCCTGCCGGCAGGCAGGGGTTCTTCATTAGTTTATATGGTGGAGAAGCTGATCAATTTGAGCGAGCATCCGCAAAGTGGTTTTTACCTGGATGAATATGAAAAACTATTTGCTGTTTTAAATGAGCTGTCCGCCATTCGGCGGACTCCTTCGGAGGAAAAACGTCAGCAAAAAACATTGCTGATCGGCGTCACCTTTGCTTTACTTGATTTCGCCGAAAAATATTCTCCCGATAGCTATCGGGAGCCATTTAAACATACGATCGTGATGGAAACCGGCGGCATGAAAGGAAGGAGGGAGGAAATGATACGCCAGGAAGTACATGCTATTTTGAAAAGATCATTTTCACTTGATCATATTCACTCGGAATATGGCATGACGGAAATTTTATCACAGGCTTATTCAAAAGGGAATGGGATCTTTTATTGTCCGCCATGGATGAAGATATTTATGAGGGATGAAGAAGATCCGTTGAATGTACAATCTTTAGTCTTTAGTCGTGAGTCTTTAGCCGGCTCTCCAGTTCAGGAAAACAGACTAACGACTAATGACTCACGACTCACAACTCTCACCGGTGCTATAAACATCATCGATCTCGCCAACATTTACTCGTGTTCTTTCATTGCAACCGATGATGTGGGAAAACTTTATAAGGATGGAAGTTTTGAAGTGCTTGGCCGCCTGGATGGAAGCGATCTAAGAGGTTGCAGTTTGATGGTTGTTTAAAAAATCAATGGTCAATAGTGAATGTGCCAGATCCACTATTGACCACCTGCCTGCCGGCAGGCAGGTTCATTATTCACTTACTTGAACCAGGACTTATCTTTCTTCTGAAAAAGATCATCCACCATTTGCTGGTTGAAATGCTTGTCAAGGTCCCCGTCAATGTTGTGATAAATGGCGCTGATAAAGATCGTCTGCGCAGCGCTAATAATAGAGATCACAAGGAAAACACCAAGAACTGCCAGTGCAATTCCGGCCACAGGATCAAAGATGGAGCCTATAAGATAAAGAGGGATGCCTGCTAATAATATTCCTACAAACTGGATAAGACCGAAACTGAATGTAGCGCCAAGACTTTCTCCCCATTTTTTCTTCATCAGTTGCGTTGAACGTTTAACGGCTTCCAGCGGACCAACTTTCTCATAGGCGATCACGGGAACGACAAAGAAAGTGGCAATACTCCATACGATCCCTATAAGACCGGTAATGATTTTACCCAGCCAACCGGCATTATCCTGTATCATTTTAAGCAAAAGACCGATTGTTGCAGAAAAGAAAGCCCAGGAAAAGATCACAGCAATCCTGCTCATGCTGAAGCGCAGTCCCTCCCGAACCGTTACTTCCTCCCCGCGAAAATACAAACGGGAGCAATGTGTCAGGGCCATATTAAAGAACACGATGATGAAATAGTTAACAACATAGAACAGGAAAAGAATAAAATAATACAATGGAGTGTTGAATTCATCCACATTGATGTCACTCCAGCCGGAAGTGCCGAGCATTGCAATGAAGAAGGAGCCGACAACAAGCAATATTGACAAGCCTGACAGGATCGGGAAAATAACGAGCTCCTTTTTTTCTTTGAGTACCTTAAAGCTGCTCATGGCGATTGTCCAGCCATTTCCTAAGCGGTCAAAGAAGTTCATGATTGGTGGTTTTGGTGAGTAATAAAGCTATGAAAAAAAACAATTATATTAGCTAATCTTTAACCATAAACTACCTTGCTATGAAATTACTTCTGCCAAGTCAGGAAGACACCGGCCATTTAACCATCACGTACTTCACCCTGCGAAAAATAATCGGGTTTCTTGCCTTTTTTTTAGCTCCTGTTCTCGTGTTTGGTACATTTATTCTTGATCATACACACGAAGTCAGGGTTTCCATGAGCGCCTATTATTATACCAGCATGCGAAATCTTTTTGTCGGTGTGATATGTGGTATATCGTTGTTCCTGTTCTCCTATCACGGCTATAAATGGTATGATTCGCTGGCGAGCAAATTAGCCGGACTGTTTGGACTCGGTATCGCCTTTTTCCGCACATCTGCCTCCGATGACAAGACTGACATCTTAAGTATCCTGCATTATGTTACTTCAGGTATTTTCTTGGTTATTTTGGCTTTGATGTCCTTTTTTCTCTTTACAAAATCCAAGGGAACGATGACAGCACAGAAGAAGAAAAGAAACCGGGTGTACAGGATATGCGGGGTTGTCATATTTGTTTCTGTTGCTCTCATCCCTGTTGCTGGTATGGACGGCATTTGGGAAAAAATAAAATTTCTAAAACCCACATTCGCTCTTGAAACAATTGCATTGGTGGCTTTTGGTGTTTCATGGCTTACAAAGGGAGAAGCGATCTTTGGGGATCCTGAGAAATAATTAATTTCTTCCTTGCCCGATGCATAAGGATAACGCTGTCAAATAAAAAAATCTGACACGGTGCCAGGTTTTTTGTGCCCAGGAATGGATTATGGCACTTTACCTTCCAGTATCTTACTCAACTTAGCAGCATCAATATTTCCGCCGGAGATCACACAAACAATTTTTCCTGTTCCTGCTTTGCCTGTCAGCGCTGCTGCCAGGGAAGATCCGCCGGCTCCTTCAGCGATCACACGACTGCGTTCAGCCAGCAGTTTAATTGCATCTGCGATCTGCTGCAGGCTTAGCACAATAGAATCATCTACGAGGTTGCTCACGAGCTCCCACATTTCAGGGAGGAGACCCGCACTTCCCATTCCATCAACAAAAGAAGGAGTGTATTCAATTTTTACCGGTTCGCCTTTAGCCAATGAAGCTGATAAAGGAGCTGCAGTTTCTACTTCAGAAGCAAAAATTTTTGTGCCCGGCTTTTGCGTTTTTATGGCTGAGGCAATGCCGCTGATCAATCCCCCGCCACCATAAGGAACAATGACCGCATCAACATCCGGGAGGTCTTCAAGTATCTCCATTCCGACAGTAGCGTTACCTGCAATTACTTTCAGATCGCTTACAGGGTGAACAAAAAAACCTTTCATGCCTTCAGCCTTACGGGTAACAAGCACCTGCCACCAATCAGCAAAAGGTTTTTTGATATATTGAGCGCCGAGGCGTGTAATAGCATCAAGCTTTGTTTGCGGAGCATGATCCGGAACAATAACGGTACAGGGAATATTCATCGATCTTGCGATCCATGCAACGCCTTGCGCCATATTGCCTGCGCTGGCAGTATATACTCCTTCCTGGAGTAAACTTTTATCCACGGCATTCATGGCATTGCAGGCGCCTCTTAATTTAAAAGAACCGATGGGTTGCAGGTTCTCTAACTTCAGATAAATTTCCCCGGAAAAATTATCCGGGTAGAACCGGAGCAGGGGAGTACGGCTTACTTTTCCTTTGATGCGATGTTGTGCTTCGTTGATCTCTTTCAGCGATACGATCGCCGGTAATTTTTCTGCTGCACTCATATTTCATTTTTTTGTAGTGAGTTTTGCCACTAAGAATCCAACTCTAAGATAAACCTAAGCGTAATTGATGTGTTTTTAATTTTATCGATATTTTTGATCAATAAAAAAATTCATCAACCAAAATAACGGTTATGGAAAAAGTAATAGCCACAGATGCATCCCAATTAAGTGCCTTAAATGCGCAGTTCATAAAAAATTTTCTTACACAGGATGTGAAAGCACATAGTGAGATCATTCACAAGGATTTTGTTTGTATTGAAAGCAACGGAGCCATTGTATCACGGGAAGTATATCTTAAAAACTGGGCTACCGATCATGATAACAGTGGCTATACTTCATTCACCTATACCGATGAACTGATCAGGATATTCGGCAATATGGCATTAGTAAGAGCAAAAACTGTGTATACAACGAATGTGGAAGGCAAAAAAGTGGAAGGCTATACCATTTATACAGACACTTATATAAAAGAGAACGGGAAATGGCAATGTGTACAGGTGCAGATCACCCCGGTTAAATGAACTATAAAAAAACCGGGATCGGATTAGCTACGCTGATCCAAT
>DATHDV010000020.1:0-7728 GCA_035318845.1 Chitinophagaceae bacterium | reverse complement strand
AATATGAACGATCCAGCGGTCAGCGGGGTTGGCTTTTTCCGGGAAAGCACGCCGGCCTAACAATTTGTTCCGGTAAATATTATAAGCTTCCAGTTTTTTTCCCCTGATCTCAATCTGCAGTGATCTTTTCCCTTTTTTCCAGGCCGCAAAGGTTTCCTGCATCACAATGGGTTCATCCAGCCTGATGAGGAGCGTTTGCTGAACTGCACTGCCTTCAACTGTTGCCGATAATTCCATCTCTCCTTTCTCTTCATTCATGACCCCGATAGAGAGTTGGCTGATCGGTACACCGAGAAATTTGAATTGATGGAAAAGCAAAAAGGATGTATCCGGAAGTTCCTCACTTTTCTGCATGGCCATTGTCCTGGCCCTTACTCTTTCTAAGGCCAGTTCTATTTCTGCTTCTCTTGCCTGTGCTTCTGCTTTTTTCAGATCGTTGAACCGTGTATAGCTTGAATCAAAAACCTTCCCGAAACGGTGAAGTATATCGAATTTTTCATCGGTCAATGCTTCTGTTTCCACAATTTCCAAAGCGCCGAAATTATTGAACGATGCAGAGAAGACCACCTGTTCAGGTACTTTCAATGCTTTTCTTAAACCATCCGGCAGACCGGGTAATTCTTTAAAGAAAGCTTTTTCGAAATTTTTCTTTTCAACCCCGGTTAATGTAAAGATCCATTTGGGATCTTTTGCTTTCCACGCAGGAATAATGGATTTAAAAAATGGGGCATAAAAAGGTTCAACCCGGAATGGCTGTGCGGGTTTGTTCATTTCTGCACTGGCGATCCATAGCGTATTGTTTGCATGTTCACGATCATGTATCCAAATGATACAACTTGTTAAACTAAAATCCAGCTGAGTTAATTCCTTAAATACCGTGGTGACGAGTGCTGCTAATTCATCCGAGTGCTGCATGGCCATGGCCCTTGCCCTCACTCTTTCCAATGCCAGTTCGATCCTTACTTCTTTGGCCTGCACCAGGGCTTGTTCAATATCCAGGTACTTTGTATAGGACAATTCAAATACATTGAGAAAACGATTGAATAAATTCAGTTCATCCTTACTTAAGGGGACGTACGTGGAAATACCCAATGCCACGGGCCCCAATGAATGCCAGTAATAAGTCAATGAACTGGCTTTTTCAAGATAACGGTCTATGAAAACATTTGTCTTTTTTTGGTAGGCGAGCCATTCTTTTACTTTTTTTTCTCCTTTGATATAGCTGATAGAAACTTCTCCTTTGCCTTTCCGCATCTTTGCTGCGAAAGCCTTTGCTACTTTATGATCGGTGTAGATCGTTTCGGTAATGAATGTTTTTTTATGCTTTGCATAATATTCATAGTTCATGTAGGTGCCCTTGCCATAATAAAAGATGGCCGTTTGCACATTGCGGATCTCTTTTACACCTAATGATTGCAACTGAAGAGCAATGGTCTTGCACACATCCAGCATATCATCCCGCTTCTTCATGCCCAGGGCAATGGCACGCACTTTTTCCAAAGCCGTTTCAATTTCCAGTTCCCGGTTTTTATTTTCTAATTCAATGGTGCGGCGCTTAATAGCATCTTTGAGAAGGACATTTTCTGCTTTGATCTTATTTGTATTGACCTGTTCTCCCCCGGTTGTTCTTGCATCCGGAATTGAGCCATGTTCCTGAATGATCTTCCAACCGGTATTCGTTTTAGTAAACAAAGTTGATATTCGGCCTTCTCCATAAAAAGTCCATACAGAATCTATCAGTACAAAAAAATCGCATTCTTCATTGACCAGGACCTGATCACCAACCAGCATTACGTTGATCTTTCTGTTCCTGATATCTGCTTTACCAGCTATCTGGGTTGCAGTGGCTTTATAGTATTTAAGAGTCTCTTTTTTATTTTTAAAGAATTCGCCCTTTCCTGAACCGATCATCTGTATGTTGTCATGCATCCAGTATGACATGGCCCGCATATCACCCTTTAAATAGGCATTCCAATATTCTTTGTAAGCTACCAGGATCTCTGCTTCCAGTTTTTTGTTCAGTTTCATTCGCTAATTCAATTAACAGGGATACTAATTATAAATGTTGTGCCTTCACCTTCCCTGGTCTCCAGCTTCAATTCTCCATTATGTGCTTTTACAATATCATAACTCAGGGATAAACCTAACCCGGTTCCCTGCCCGGTAGGTTTGGTGGTAAAGAATGGTTGAAAAATTTTATCCAATACTTTTTGTGGAATACCGGTGCCGTTATCTTTTACACTGACCTCTATCCTGTCATTTAATTTTTTGGTTGCTACAGCAACAACAGGTTCGTAGCCCTCTGGTTGCAATTTTTTTCTTTCTGTTACAGCATAAAATGCATTGGTGATCAGGTTAAGGATAACACGGCCCATATCCTGCGGCATGACCTTTATCAACCCGATACTTTCATCATAATCTGTTTTCATAGCCGCATTAAATGACTTGTCCTTCGCCCTTAATCCATGATAGGCTAAACGCAGGTATTCATCGGCCAATGTATTGATATCTGTTGATTCTTTTTGTCCGCTGCTGCTACGGCTATGTTGCAGCATCCCTTTTACAATAGCATCGGCCCGTTTGCCGTGATGCAATATTTTCTCTAAGTTTTGTTTAACATCATCAGCAAGGGATTTTGCCTCTTCTGTATTTCCATCATCCAGTTTCGTTTTCATTTCATCGAGCAACTCATTACTTACTTCAGAAAAATTATTGACAAAGTTTAACGGGTTCTGAATTTCATGGGCAATGCCGGCAGTCAATTCACCCAGCGAAGCCATTTTTTCGGATTGAATGAGTTGGGATTGGGTAGTTTTTAAATTATCCAGCGTGGTTCTTATTTCTGCAGTTTGCCTGTTTACTTCTTCCTGCAGGATCTTTTGCTGCCTTATAGCCTGTTCCTTTTTTTCTTCTGATAATTGCACGACCTGTTTTGCATTTTGCTGCACTTCTTTTATGATCTCTCTGAACCTGATGGCAACATAGATCAGTAAGGATAAAGGAGTAGAAAGAAAAAGCCCGGAAGTGTATAGAAATAGTAAAGAATCATTTATTTCCAGGTTCAATGAAGAGGAGGCAGCTAATAATACGCCAAATGACACTGCCAATAAAACGCCTGCCACAATTGCCCATTGGGCGCCTTTTAATATTTTCCAGGATGTAATGATATAGTAAGCATAAATGAGTAGTATTAAAGAATCCTGGAAGATTATTATTACAGAAGTATGAAAGAATGATTGCATAATCCCTCCAATAAATAGTGCAGATGATGCTATTTTTAAAAGGAAGGTTATTTTTCGTTTGAATATCCGCAGCATTAATAATATGACGGATATCATGGCTAGAGCTCTTACGATCGGCAATGCTAAAGCAGCGAATCTGTAAACAAAAAGTGAACTATCCGGATCGGAATATACTTCGCAAAAAATTAAAACTGTTAAAAGTGTTGTTGTTATTGCTATAAATAAAAGATTTTTTTCAGCCCGGTTTTGAAAAGCCAATAGCCAGAAAAGCAAACACAAAGTAACGTTTACAGTTAACCACATCGTTGTGTAAAACAGCATATTCATATTAATTAGCCATTAATTGAATAATAAACTCACTTCCTTTACCCTCCTTTATCTTCACCTTCAATTCCCCACCATGTGCTTTTACAATATCATCTGCTATGTTTATTCTTTTAATCAAAAAATCTGAGCATTTGAAGATAATAAAAAATCCCTGCCACTCAGCCGGGATCTCAATATTATGAATCATCCTTCGATAAACTCAGGATGACATTCCGTTAGGCAACCGCTTTCTTCACCAGGTCCGCCGCCTCACTTAATAATATAGCAGACTGTACCTTCAACCCGCTTTCGTCGATCAGTTTTTTGGCTTCTACAGCATTGGTACCCTGGAGACGAACAATGATGGGAATTTTTATGTTCCCGAGATTTTGATAAGCATCGATCACACCCTGGGCTACCCGGTCGCAACGAACAATGCCGCCAAAAATGTTGATCAGGATCGCTTTTACATTCGGATCTTTTAATATGATCTTGAAACCGGCTTCCACGGTTTGCGCATTGGCCGTTCCGCCTACATCAAGGAAATTGGCCGGCTCACCGCCACTCAGTTTGATCATATCCATGGTAGCCATAGCCAAACCGGCGCCATTTACCATGCAACCTACATTACCATCCAGTTTTACAAAGTTCAGGTTGTATTTACCCGCTTCCACTTCTGTCGGGTCTTCTTCTGTTGTATCTCTCAATGAGGCGAGGTCTGCATGACGCATCAAAGAGTTTTCATCAAGACCCATTTTGCAATCCACGGCAATTATTTTATTATCGGCTGCTTTAAAGAGGGGATTAATTTCCAGCATCGAACAATCCAATCCCACATAAGCATTGTAAAGGTTGGTGACAAACTTCACGCAATTCTTAAATGCTTCACCACTTAACCCGAGATTGAAAGCGATCTTTCTTGCCTGGAATCCCTGTAAGCCCCCGGAAGGATGTACCCATTCTTTAAAGATCTTCTCCGGTGTATTATGTGCTACATCTTCAATATTCATTCCGCCTTCCGTGCTGTACATGATCACATTCTGTCCTTTGCTGCGGTCCAATAAAATGGAGAGATAAAATTCTTTTCTTTCGCTGGGTCCATCATAGTACATATCGGCAGCTACAAATATTTTATTCACCACTTTACCGGCAGGCCCGGTTTGCAGTGTAACCAACGTGCCCCCTAATATTTTACTGGCAAATTCCTGTACGTCTTCCAGTGACTTGGCCACTTTTACTCCGTTGATACCATTTTCTTTCACGGTTCCTTTGCCCCGGCCGCCGGCATGTATCTGTGCTTTTACAATAGCGAACTTGTTTCCGGTTTGTGTCTTGATCTGGCGGTAAGCATCTTCGGCTTCCTGCACAGTGCTGCAGGCAAATCCTTCCTGTACGGGTACATTGTATTTTTTTAATAATTCCTTGGCCTGGTATTCATGGAGATTCATTAGTGAAAGTTTGCAGCGAAGATAAGGAAGAGTCAGGAGTCGTTAGTCATTAGTCGTTAGTCAGAAATCGGAACTAAGTTTTATCTTACACGTATGAATCGGTTAGTTTGTTTTTCCCTTTTGTTTTTATTCTCCTGCCAATCGGCAAAAAAAATGCATTGGCCGGAACGAAGCTCATCAACGACCGGTAATGAATTTTACCACCAGGCATTTGCCATGAAGTGGGGGGCAAGAGATTCTTTTGCAGTAAAAGAAGTGCTGGCGGGAAATGTCCCGGGATTCCTGAAAGAGTTTGTGCCCATCAGTGTATCCATTACTGATTCATCATCGGGTAAAACGATTGACGCTACCTATTATGTGGCGCCGGATTATCTGAGTATCGGCAATGACAATGACTGGGCAAGGATAAATATTACTCCCTGGGCTGCGCAAAAAATTGCCGATGGCTTTCACTGTTTTTTACCAACAAGAAAAATGGTGGACGATATTTATAAAGCGGCCAGGGTAAAATTAGAACCGGTGCCTATGTATGCATTCCGTGACAGCACACCCACCATGTGGCATCATCATTTGATCGTGGAAGGACAACGGAAGGGGAGAAAAGGATTGATCGCCGGTATTCAAAAAGATGTAGTTATTAGTGGTAAGATCTCAAGAGACTCCAAGGCTGATCGTGTTGCTATTTATGGTTGGCACAAACTGGATGGCAAGCCCATTCAGCCTTTATACACCGGGCATATCTATTGGTGGGTGGATTATAGCCAGGGGATCCGTTTGGTATATCGCAAGATAAAAGTCAATGGCAAATGGATGGACTATATCGATGTTTTAAAAGATCCTCGCCTGCAAAAGCTCTTATGCGATGAAGAGTTTTGTGATTTCTATCGCTATAGTTATTAGAGATGACAGGGTTTGAAAAATTTCACGCAGAGCACACAGAGGACGCAGAGCTGCCTTCCGGCAGGTAGGAATTCGCCACTATTTTTAAAGAACTGGTTGTTTCTATTTAATTAACAGTTTTGAAACTGAATTAAACTGCGTACTTCATAACTCTGCAGGAGCGAAGTATTACCTTTGCGTAACTTATTTTGCAAAGGATTTCTGTTTTCAAATATTAATTTTTCGTTGCTGGCACAAAGATCTACATACCTGCTGCTTATTGGGAGTTTAATTTTTTCTGTGTTTGCAAAGGCACAGGACCCTACCATGCGTCGTGTAACAGACAAGATCAGGCAGATCGGCGGTCTCGGAAAAGGTGGGGGCCAGACAGACAGCCTGCGTCATAGGAACAACCTGGAAGATTCTATTACTATCAGTTTTCGTTACCTTGATTCTGCCAGGGCTTATAAACTGGATTCTTCCATTAACGATTTTACCCGACGCTTTCCTATCCCGGCTACCAATATTTATTTGGGCAATCTTGGAAGTGCTTCCCGGTCACTTTTGTTTTCACCCAATTTTTCAGCGGGTTTCGATCCCGGTTTTCATTCATTTGATATATATAAATGGAATGCGGAGAAGATAAGGTTTTTTAATACGACCAGGCCCTATTCATCGATCGCTTATCAACTGGGAAGCCGTGTTGAGCAAATGATAGAACTCCTGCATACGCAAAATATCAAACCGAACTGGAATTTTTTGTTTCAATACCGCCTTATCAATTCGCCGGGACTTTTTAAGAACCAGAAAAGCAATCATAATAATTACCTGTTGGATTCCTGGTTCCAATCCAAGAACAAACGGTATAATAATTATTTTATATTACTCGGTAACAAATTGCAGGCTTCGGAGAATGGCGGCTTACAGGATACGGCGAATTTCCTCGACAATGAATTTTATAAAGACAGGTTCAATATCCCGACCAAGCTGGGCGGGGACCAGGTGTATTCATCTAATTTTTTCAGCAATAAAATGTACACGGGAAATAAATACAGCGAGTTCACTCTTTTGATCCGGCAGCAATATGACCTGGGAAGAAAAGATTCGCTGGTTACAGATTCAACAGTGATCCCCTTATTCTACCCGCGGCTCCGGTTTGAATATACTTTTTCACTGATCAAATTGAAATACAATTTTATCGACCTGGCACATACAACCAATTCAGGGGCTTATTATATTCCTGATTCTGTTTATTACCAAACTTATTACGGATATACCCTGCTGCATGATTCATTTTCAATACAGGACAGGTGGCAGGAGATCGTCAATGATTTTTCCGTTTACCAGTTCCCCGATGCTAATAATCTTCAGCAATTCATCAGGCTTGGATTCATGGTGCAAAACCTGACCGGGTATTTTGTGGCGCAAAAAAAATCTTTTTTCAATACAGCAGGACATGCTGAATACCGGAATAAGACCCGCAACCAGCAATGGGATATTGAAGCAAGCGGTAAATTGTTTTTTACAGGACTGAATGCCGGCGATTTCGAAGCACATATCAGCCTCCAGCGATTGTTGGGGAAAAAGATAGGTTCTCTTCAATTAGGGTTTGAAAATACAAACCGTACCCCTTCTTTTATTTTTGACAGCCGTAGCACTTTCCATTTAGATCCAACGGCGGTGGATTTTAAAAAAGAAAATAATACTCATCTTTTCGCTGTTTATTCTTTACCATCTTTTAAATTGAACCTTTCAGGTCATTATTATTTAATGACGAATTATTCTTATATCAGTAAGTATTACCAGTTGCAGCAGGAAAGTTCCCTGTTCAATGTCTTGCAGATCGCTTTGCA
>DATHDV010000019.1:0-15852 GCA_035318845.1 Chitinophagaceae bacterium | reverse complement strand
AACTTTACCTGGTATGCTTCCTGCACACTGTTTACAGGCTGCAGGTTGAAGGATTGAAAATGTTCTCCCATTTTTTTATAATACCCCGTAACTTTTGTGCCTGCCATAGGCCAAAGGCTGCTGAATTTGATGCTGTAAGCTTCGTTACTATGGTCCTTAAAGTTTTTTACTTTGTCAAACAATGCCTGCCCATCAGCATTTACATTTCCCGTATTGTGAAAAGAGGATTTTGCAAATTCTGCAATAATATATTGGTGTTCGCTGATCTGGAAACGGCTCTCCGCCGACATGCCAATCACCCTTTCCAGCTTTGATGTACCGGTTGAAACATCGAATGGATTTAATAAACTTCTTTTCCCGTCATACCAAGTAAGTATGAAATTATTACCTTCTTTTTTTCCAATCCCCAGCCTGATTAAATAAAGCGATTGTTTAGGCTGATTGGCATTTTTTGATACAAAATCACGGAACCGGTAATTGATACGCCCTGCTGCTGCTGCCACATAAAAATTTCCGGGATTTGCTTCAATATTTATTCCTGTTAATGAAATATTTTTTACAGTGAGCTCAGAATAATCCACCCAGGTCCGGCCAATCCCCACTGAGCGGATAGCAGTTAATGCCTGCCAGCCTTTGGGCAATTCTTTGGCATCCAGTTTTTTTTGATTAATAAATTCCCGTATCTCCTGAAGATCATTCAAGCTGGCTATCTCTTGTTTTATTTTCGCCAAAGAATCTGTAAAACTTTTTTTTGCCCCGGTCAGTTTCTTTTCATACTGCTTCAGTTCCTTCAGGGCTTTTTCCAGTTCCTTTTTTTGCTTCTCTATATATACTGCGGTTTTTGTTTCCTGAATGGAGTCGGTAATCAATTTTCTTTTTTGTTTCGCCCAGGCATTTGCCTTGTTAAGTATAGAATCGCTATACGCTGTCAATTGATGCTTCGCCTTATCGGAAATAGCTTTTTTTAAGGCCTCCGCATCGGGCAGTTCCGGCAAAGCCTGTAAATCAATTCCAAGGATAGAATCACTATACGCTGTCAATTGATGCTTTGCCTTATCTGAAAGAACTTTTTTAAGAGCTTCTGCATCGGGCATTTCCGGTACGGTTCGTAAATCAATTTCAGGGAGTTGTTTATTCAGCAAACCGTTTATCGTATCATAAATCTTCCCCTGACCTGTTTTTAATATTCTCTCTTTCTCCGATACTAATTCCTGCAAACGTGCGGGGCTGGCCAGCCATTGTTGCAAGACTTCTACTTTAGCTAACCTCGTTTTGTAGCCTGCCTCAGCTTCCTTTAACTGCAATTTGTAATTTTCATTTATTAATTGTAAAGATTGCTGCGACAAATTTTCTTTCAATTGTTTTAAATAGTTTTTTTGGGCGAATTGAACGGATATATCTGTGATATCCCTGAAATATGGTGAATTACTATTACGGTGTAATAATGCAACCTGGACTGGAAAAGTATTCCTGAACAATAATGAATAGCTGGTTTTCACACTATGTTGCCTGAAATCCTTCTGGTAAAAAGGCGTGTCGGCAAATGACCGGTACAAAAATTCATATTGTATATTTCCATGTATGGTTAAAAAGGGAGGACGGGCATCCACATTGTTCAGGGAAGAAAAACGATTGGCCTCCCCCGGGAGAATTGTTGTCTTTAATGTCTTACAGATGCCGCTATAAATCCAGACGGTATCATGTCTTTTATATATGCGTTGATTGATGTCGAGGAGACGGATAAATGTTGAATCCGTGGTAGCATTAAATTGCGCCATTAGTGCTCCGTATGTAAACGTTGCAAAAACGGCCATAAATATTTTCCTATTGACGCAAACCATCATGCAGTTAGTTCAGCTATTAGAAAAATCCTTCCGGTTATTACAAATCTAAGTACAAACAATAAACTTAAACAATGTTGGTTTCGTAGTATTTTGGATTAAATAAACGTCATCTGAAATAAAAATGAAATATTTCTATTAACAATTTCTGGGAAAAACACCGTCCCAAAATGTTTTTTCCTGAAAACCTCCCCCTCATTCTCAATGTTTTGCGATTTATTAAATATCGAATTTAGCTTTGATTGTGGCTTAATAAATAAAAAAAGTGGGCTGAAAACCATAAGAAAGAATACTGATCGGACATTATCATGTAAATAGAAAACCACTCCGGTTGTAGCAATAATCATTCTCATACATTATAGTTGAGTTGTTAATACTATTCAGCGCCGTGTGATTTTTTTTCTTAGGGCGGAAAGTAAAATTTCGAATCGTTATCTAAAGCTGTGGTTATTATTCTAATTCAACAAATGATTTTAATCAATAAAAGTTTTCGCTGTCTGCTCAAAGGTGAATAGAAATTGGAAACCAACGGTTTAAAGTGAAAATATATTTTATTGCACTTTAGTATTTCTACTGAAAGAACAAACGCTTTTCATCCAATTTGGTTAGAAAAAACAAATCTCGAAAAATTCGGCAGACTTTCACCATTGGTTGGTGATATTACAAGAAATTTTGTTTACCAATGTGTAGTGAAATGAAGTCAGAATCCCTGTAGGATCTTTCCCAATCGTTTTGTGAAAAACTTTTTCAAAAAATATTTGTTTCCCCAATCACTAAAGAAAAAGGCTGATTTCTGCAGAGATCAAAAAAGATCCTGCTAATCATCAGTAAGCAGGATCTTGCATTTTAGAATCTCTTTTGGATTTGTTTTTAATGTATTTTGAACAAAATTATTTATTCATTTTTCTTCGTCTGAATTTAAGAACATATTCTAGTCCATTTCTACCTAATCCATCTGCTACTGGTAACGAGTGCCAATTGCTATAATCCAATAGCTAACGGCTTATTACTACCAGTAAGCAATGTACAACGCCGCCAGTATTCCCAACACCAATAATAGCCCCGCCGCAAAACCTGTAGATACCTTGAACATAGATGCTTCCACTTCCAGCGCTTTGGGGTTATCTTTTGATTTGGGATCGAATAACCCGAATAATATGATCAAAATGACACAAGCAAGGAATACTACTCCCATCCTGTTCAGGAACGGCATCGCAGGAATAGTGTATTTCAATAATGCAGATAAAGGAATACTTATTAGGGTGGCAGCCAGGGCACCATTGGAATTCGATCGCTTCCAGAAGAAGCCCATCAGGAACATAGCGAGTATACCCGGCGATACAAACCCGGTGAATTCCTGGATATAAGCAAATCCCTGGCCCAGGGTTTTCAATGCGGGTGCAATAACCAATGCAATGGCAAATGCTGCAAGAATGACCCAGCGTCCTGTACGTACGATCTTTTTATCATCAGCATTCTTGTTCATGAAGCGCTTATAAATATCCAGCGAGAAAATTGTAGAGATACTGTTAGCCTTGCCTGCCAATGATGCAACGATTGCTGCGGTTAACGCCGCAAATGCCAGGCCTTTCATACCGGCAGGTAGCAAATTGAGCAGTATGGAATATGCGTTATCCGGTTTAATAAAGGCATTCCCTGTAGCAGGATCTATCTGTTTCATTCCTTCGTTGATCGCAGCATGAGTCCCATGCTGGAATATTACATAACATGCAATGCCGGGAATGACTACGATCAATGGCATTAATAATTTAAGAAAAGCGGCGAATAAAAGTCCCTTTCTTGCTGTTGGCAAACTGGCGCCCAGGGCTCTTTGCGTGATATATTGGTTGCATCCCCAATAACTCAGGTTGGCGATCCACATTCCGCCAATCAATACCGACAGGCCGGGCAGATCGAACCAGGGATCTTTGGAAGGAATCAATCCTCCGGCTGGTTCCCCGCTATATACTAGCCCTTGCCCCTTATTAAAGATCATGTGAAAATGATCCGGGGCTTTTTCCTTTAATAATTGTAGCCCTTCCCAGGCTCCTTTGCCTGATCCGAGATTATCGGATACAAGATTCAGCGCCAGGTAAGTTGTAACAAGACCTCCAAGCACCAAAAAGAAAACCTGTATAACATCCGTATAACCGATTACCCGCATGCCACCAAGTGTAATAAAAATAGCAAAGATCACAAGACCCAAGGCGCAGTAGAAAAAAGGTGCTCCCAACATATGCTGTAAGCTCAATGCCCCGAGGTAAATAATAGAGGTCAGGTTGACCAATACATATAACAATAACCAGAACACGGCCATGATCGTACTCACTCTTCCATCATAACGTTGTCGCAGGAATTGAGGCATTGTATATATCTTGTTCTTCAGGTAGAGTGGCATAAAGAATACGGCCACGATAATAAGGGTGGCTGCCGCCATCCATTCATAGGAAGCAATACCTAAACCCAATTGAAAAGCCTGCCCGCTCATACCGACAAATTGTTCGGCAGAAATATTGGAAGCGATCAGAGAAGCCCCGATAGCCCACCAGGTTAGGGAGCCTTCAGCGAGGAAGAAGTCTTTGGAATCATTATACGCATTTTTCTTTCTCCGGTAGATCCAGTAACCGTACATTGATACTAATACGAAGTAGAAAAGGAATACAAGGATGTCTTTGGTGGCAAGTTGCATAAGCAGAGTATTTATGATTTGATGTAAATGTAATTTATCAGATACAATTGATCTTGCTGAAATGCACCCAACCCATCGACCAATCCTGTAATGATTGACTTATAATTTACCCGGGTATTCATTGCACTTACAACTTCTCTTTGTCTCTCAGTCTTATTATTCTTGACGAATTTCCAATATTGTATATTCCTTTCTATCACCCATTTATTTTCAATAAACCAGGCGGAAACCCTGTAAAACTCTGCTCTCCTACATTACTGATACACCCTGATATAATCCACGATCAGCCATTGCGGAAAATAAGTGGTTGCATCCGGGCTTCCCGGCCAATTACCTCCTACCGCCATATTAATGATCAAAAAGAAATCTTCATTGAATGGATAGTTATTGGTCCCGAACTCGGCGCTTGTATGCGTTGAAAAAAGATTACCATCAATAAACCATTTGATCTGGTTTTGTTTCCATTCCAGGGAGAACACATGGAACTCATCATTGAATATACCCGATGGAAGGGTATAGTTCCCTCCTAATTGTGTGCTTCCGGGGCCGGGACCGAAATGCAGTGTTCCATAAGACCTGTTTGCTTCATGCCCGATCATTTCCATCAGGTCGATCTCCCCGCTCCTGGGCCATCCTCCGAATACATTATTCTGGGGCAGCAACCAGAAGGCCGGCCAGATACCTTTTCCTTTGGGAAGTTTTGCGCGGATATCGATCCATGCATATTTGAAAACTTTCTTCCCCCGGGTAAGGATCTTTGATGATGTATAACTCTTACCGGAATAATTTTCTTTCTTCGCTTCAATGATCATTTTACCATCCTGGAAGAAAAGATTCTCCGGGCGGCTTGTATAATATTCCAGTTCATTATTACCCCAGCCGCATATAGCCGGACAACCATCACCGTTCTCAAAACTCCAATCGGACAAACCCAGCGTGGTTCCATTGAATTCATCAGCCCATGCCAGTGTATAACCCGGGTAAGAAGCCGGCGCATCATAACCGGCATTGGTAAAATCCACCCGGCTATCATCATTCTCGATGACTGCAAGACCGATCCCTTTGTATATTTCTGCATTTACTGCGCCTGACAGTATCACTTTAAAATCATCATCACCTTCTTTCAGATCATCACCGACGACAGCAATAGAGATTGTTTTCTGTACTTCATTGGGAAGAAAGCTGACGGTTTGCGTGGCCGGGACAAAATCGGTATTTACCCTCGCAGATCCTTCCACGGTCGTATAAACAACAGATACATTTTGGGAAGAAGCATGGTCCAGCGTAATGGTAAAAGTAAAGGACGCTGTTCCTGCATTGCCTTCGGAACGAGATACATCGTCTATCGATATTTTTGATAAAGCCGGCGGTGCTGAACTGCCTTTCTTGCTGCAGTTGCTGAAAATTGTCAGGATGATAAAAAGAATACCCGATAACATAGTTTTCATTTTTTCACGTTTTTAATTCACCATATATAAGTTGCCGCAGAATTCCCCGGCAGGACGGTAGCCAGCATTTTATTTTTGAATTTTATATTAAACTGCTGGGTGGTACCCGCATCATTCAGCACGATCATCACTTTTTTCCCATCCGGACGTAAAAAGGCTGCGGTGTAAAGATTCCCATAATTATCACTGGCGATCCTTACCGATCCTGCGGGAATGAACCGGGATACTTGCGCAATAATATAATAGGAGACATTGCGTGTCACCATTCCCGAACCTATCGTTAGCGCACCCAGGCAGATAGTACAACCCCCGCTGGTATGAGGCCCGTAAGCGGGATTGGTTGCGAGGTTCCATTCAAGGGCGACACGACTATAGTTTCGCATCGAACCGATAATTACATTGCGGAGGTGCCATACGAGATCTCCTGAAAAACTGCTATTGGAAGATGTATACTGTTCTGTAAAATAGATATGCTTATCCGGGAAGGCTGTATATACCTGTGACAAAACGGTAATATTTCCTGCATACAAATGAAAGGCCGATCCGTCTATGTATTGCCTGGCAGCGGCATCATTCAATATATCTAAAGGATAATCCGGCCTGTCACAATTATGATCATAGATAATAATTTTTGCAGTGATGCCTGCCGCGTTGAACGAAGGACCAAGATGGTTTTTTATAAACAACGCCTGCTGGGCCGCGGTCATATACATACTCGGATTATTACCTGGATGCAAAGGCTCATTTTGAGGGGTGATAGCGTATATCATCAACCCTTCCGCCTGCATAGCCTGGATATATTTCACAAAATAATTTGCATATACCTGGTAATAGCCGGGGATAAGGCTACCCCCTATGGAGTTGTTATTATCTTTCATCCATGCAGGAGCTGACCATGGTGTAGCCAATAACCTGATGGAGGGATTTATCAATACGATCTGTTTTAATAAAGGTATCAATGCAGCCTGGTCAGGAGAAAGACTGAATTGCAGCAAAGCCGGATCCGTTTGGCCGGCCGGCATATCATCATAAGAATAAACAGCAGCACTCAGGTCGGTAGCGCCGATACCGATCCTTAAAAAATTTATGCCGAGACTGTTTTCTCCGTTCCCGAATAATTCATTCAGCAATGCATTTTTCCCGGCGGGGTCCAGTTGATTAATAACTTCAGCACTGCCGCTGGTCAGTGTATAACCAAACCCATCAATAGTTTGAAATGTTTGTGTGGAATCGACATTGATCGTAGGTAGTGTATTAGTAAGAGAACTGAAATCAAGCGGAGTGGTTTGCTTTGTCAAAAGGTTATTCTTATCACCTGTCGTAAGCCAGTATGAAATGCCCGAAGGAGGAAGCGGAGGATCTATTGGAGTATTGCTCGTACCTGTTCCGTGTTTGTTGCATCCCGCAAACAGGGCAAATAAACCTGTCAACCCCGCAATGATCCTGGTATTTAAATATCTGTTCAATTTACAATTTTATTTTACCCGTTAATCGTATGTTTCTTGACGAACTTCCAATAAGGATATTATATATGCCGCTTTCCATTACCCATTTATTTTCTATATCGCTGTAATATTGAAATGCATTTTCATCCAAATTCATGGTTACTGTTTTGGATTCGCCCGGTTGCAGGAAAATTTTATTAAATGCTTTTAGTTCTTTTTCGGGTCTTGGCAATGCAGCATGTTCCTGTTTTACATATAGCTGAACTATTTCAGCGCCCTTTACCTTCCCGGAATTTTTTATAGAAAAACTAACGGTGGCTCCGTTGCCTTTTGGAGTTATTTTAAGATTGGCGTATTCAAAGCTTGTATAAGAAAGGCCATGACCGAAAGCAAATTGCGGTTCCACTTTATAGGTATCGTAATACCGGTAGCCTACATAAATGTCATCGAAATAATGAACGACCCTTGATGAGTCGCCGGGGTATTGTCCCAGTTTATGAGCCGGCTCATCCTCTAGTTTTTTTGGAAAACTCATTGGCAACTTCCCCGAAGGATTCACTTCTCCAAAAATGATCTTTGCCAAAGCATTACCACCTTCCAACCCGGGATACCAGGCCTGCAAAATGGCCGGCGCCCTTTCTACCCATTGGCTCATATCAATAGCGCCGCCACCCATTAATACAATAATGGTCTTTGGATTTGCTTTCATTACTGCATTGATCAGTTCATCCTGGCCGAAAGGCATTTTCATATCAGGCTTGTCATAATCTTCTGCATCATAAGCGTTGTCCTGCCATACCGAATAATCGTAACCATGGGTCCAGCCACCAACGATAATAACCACATCTGCTTTTTTCGCTGCGTCCACTGCTTCTGCTATCAGGGCCGGGTTGGCTTTGGCGCCACGATAGATCTCGTATCCCTTCGAATAGCTGATATTCACTTTATTTCCTGCCAGGGCTTTCAACCCTTTCAATGGAGTGATCTCGTAGAATGCCCTCACCTGTGAACTTCCGCCACCCATCGATTGATTACGTTCTGCATTATAACCGATCACGGCAATATTCTTCACGTCATTCTTATCAAGTGGAAGTATCGATTCATTCTTTAATAACACAATTCCTTCTTCCGCTACCTGTGCGGCGATCTGCTGGTGTTCTTTTGTATTATAAGAACCTGTTTGCTTTTTCTCATTCATCATTCCTGACTTATACATCACATATAATATCCTCTTTACTTTCTGATCAATTAAATATTCCGGGAACCGCCCCGCTTTTACAAGCGTAACAACGGTATCACCCAACCAGAATTTACTATAATCAGGATTATCACGCCTCCGCAGATCGGTACCCATTTCCAGGTCAAGACCGTTCCATAAAGGTTGAAGTGTGCTTGTATTTGCATCCCAGTCGCTCATCACCACGCCTTTGAATCCCCATTCTTTCCTGAGTATTTGTGTAAGCAGGTAATAATTCTGCGAGGCCCATTGTCCCCTGAATTTATTATACGAACTCATCAATGTATTGACATTACCTTCCTGCACCGCTGCCTTGAAACCGGGCAAGTAAATCTCACGCAATGCTCTTTCACTCATTTGCACATCCACCGTATGGCGCCACCGCTCCTGGTTATTTGCTAAATAATGTTTGACACAGGCAGAAACACCCTGGGCCTGTACACCTTTTATATAACCCACTACCATTTTTGATATGAGATAAGGGTCCTCGCTTTCATATTCAAAATTTCTTCCGTTTAATGCAGTGCGGATAATATTGATCCCGGGTCCGAGTATCACATTCTTACCACGATATCTTGCTTCCTGTCCCAGCACAGATCCATATTGGAATCCCAATGCAGGGTTCCAGGTCGCTGCGAGGCAAACACCGGTTGGCAAATAAGTTCCGGAATCCATTAAATTATTATCAAGGTTCCAGTCACGTCCATGCTCAGGTCGTACACCATGCGGGCCATCCGACATAACGATCTCTGGTATGCCTAATCTTGGTACGCCGCCAGAGGTAAAAGAAGACGATGCATGGATCATTGTTACTTTTTCTTCCAATTTCATTTGCCCGAGCAGGTTGTTGATCTTTGCAGCCGTATCCATTTTATCCTGGGCATAAAGGAACATGGAAAAAAAACAGCTGATCAGTATTAAAAATATTTTTACGTTGCAGATCCTTTTTGTCATGATGGTTGTGTTTACTTTATTTGTCAGTCGGTCCTTCCTGTATGATCGGTTTGAATTAATTGTAAATAATTAAGATTGAACCCCCCTTTTGTTACCAACACACGAAGACGGGCCCAGCCTTTTGGAAATTTTATATTTTTTATTGTGCTGGTCTTCCAATTCTGTGTTTCTCCTGTTTGCGGTAACCGGATCGTTTCCGATTCAAACGCATCATTTACCAGGATCTTCAGTTCGCCGGAACTTTCTTTCGACGCTGACCTGATATTCATATCAAATACGCCATCCTCCGGCAGGTAGATGCTGTATTGCAGCCACTCACCTGTTTCGATCCAGCCCACATTATATCCGTTTGAAACTGTATCTGCGCATCGTTCAATGTCTACTCCATCATTCCGGTATTGTCCGCCGATGTTCCAGGGAGTTCTTTTTGTTGTGGATACCCAATATTCCGCAGAATCTTTATCATGATAAGAGACACCGCTTCTGCCGATATCGTAATCGGTAGCAAAGATGATCTTACCCGGTACGATGACAGTTTGATCAAATGGTATTGGTTCCGGTGTGCGGACCTGCCTGGTCATCGCATCGATCACATCGCGGTGAACGATCGTATTTTTTATATTGGTGTTACGGGCCAGTTGCAATAAACTTTCAAACGCTTCAGCAGCATTCGGCCTGCCTGCTTTTCCTCTCCAATAATCAAATATCTGCTGTGCACCCGGATCTATTTTAACCTGTAAGGGGTTATTCAACCCGGATTTTTTCAGCGGCCACATATTCCACCCGATCTTATTTGTTTCAAGCAGGGTGAGCATATCCGTGAACCATGCATTGGAATTCTCCCCGGTCTCACCCAACCATACCGGTACATTATAAGTTGTCCGGATATCCAGGAATTTCTGGATGGAAGCTTTATCGTTATAGTTCCAGTATTTATGAAAGCTGATCACGGTATTATCATCCCACAAAGGAAACATGCCGTCATAGTTATTCCCCCAACAATTCCCTTCAATAAAGATGATGTGTTGCTTATCTGCTTTCCGGATAGCAGCTGTGATATCTTTCAATAATTTTTTTAAAGGGATATTATTTTTTTCTGCGCATCCATTCCTGTCTTTTTCATTATCGAAACCCCAATTGGGTTCGTTGATGATATCATAACCGCCTATCCATTCTTCACTGGCATAATGTGCCGCCAATTTTTGCCATAGTGCGATCGTTTTTTGTTTGTTTGCTTTATCCTGCCATAAAGAAAGCTTTGATGTGTCCCTATCTGAAATAGCATTATCATTACCCTGTCCACCGGGTGCTGCATGCAGGTCCAATATCAGGTAAATATGATTGGCCTTGCACCAACTTAACAAGCTATCTGTTAATGCGAACCCTTTTTTGATCCATGTATTTTTATTTTTGACCGGTTCCTTTTCTACGGGTAAGGTAAACAGGTTAAAGTGCATGGGTAAACGAACGGAATTAAAACCCCATGCGGCCAGGGAGTCTATATCTGCCTTTGTGCAATGATTCTCCAACCAGGCACCATAAAATTTTTGTGTATTGGCTTCACCCACGAGATCGATGATCTTTTTCCTGATCTCATGTTGTGCCATAGCGGCACCCGAGAGTTTCAGCATATACGGTTCCTGCAACATCCATCCACCGAGCCCGACACCACGCAGGATGATCTCCTGGTCGCTGCCATTCCTGATGGTCCCATTTTTAGCGTGCAAGAAACCCTGCCCCTTTGCAGCAATGTTTGCCAGGAAAAATATAAAAAGATAATAGTAGCGCATTAAAAATAAAATGATCAGTTCAGTTTAAGTAAGGGTGAGTATTTCTGTTACCCACCCTTTTTACATTGCTAAAACTGAGAACTGCTTACAGATTTCTAAATCAATATGAACGCAACCTGAATGTCCACCATCCGGGAGCGCCTATCGCAACACCTAATGTTAAAAGATCGTAATTGCCTGCCACATCATGCGTTGCTGCCAGCACATCATATGTTATAGAAGTAGCCGGTCCTGTTGTTACTTCGCTGCCATTCCTTACTTTTTGCAAACCGATATGTGCACCCAATCCCACAACTGTAAGTTGCCCAAAACCCGCTACACCTGCATTTTGTGTAAAAATATAAGTGAACGAACCGGATCCCCAGGGAACCTGGACTGCTGTATAATTGGAAGATGGTTGGCAGGAATTTGAATTATTACCTAAATAACCATCCCCATAAAAATCACCTTTATTGTCATAGTTAAAAGTTCTGGCAGCGCTGAATGTAAAAGTGTATTCATCATTGAATTCACATGACCTGGCGGTAACATCACCCAAACCACTGCTCCACCAGCTTCCGTCATTAGGCCCGGGGCCTACTTTGTAGGCTGCTGCTGTTGGGTCTAATTTCCATTTTTTCGAAGTGCAGCTTGTTATAAATCCAAGTTGTGTTCCCACGCATGCTGCAGGATCATTTGCTGCAACAGTGATAATCTGGCTGGCGCTGTCAACACCGCTATGCCCGAATACGAATAATTTAATTGTATAATTACCCAGGTAAGGAAAGTAAACAGTATCAACCTGCTTACCCTGAACATAACCTGTACCGCCACCTTTATCCCAGTCGAAACGGAAGGCGTTTTCGGAAGTACTGGTGAGCAGGTATTTATTAGGTACACCCGCAACAGGTGTTACAGTAAAAGAAGCTTTCGGTTTTGGCGACAGGTCTCTTACATCGTATTTGCATGAAAAAAATAGTATGGAGAATAGCAAAACTGCAATGCATGAACTGCTGCCTTTTATAAAAATTTTCATAACTGATGATTTTTTATTAATTATATAAACGAATACTTTAAGCCATATTAGTAACCCGGATTTTGTGGAAGACCGCCAGTTCTTATATCATAATCAGGAATTGGCAGTACTTCATGTTTTCCGCTTACAAATCCCAATGAGCCAAGTTCTGTTGAGGCTTTTCCCCAGCGCACAAGGTCCTGGAATCTTACTCCTTCAAATGCAAGCTCAACCTGCCTTTCACGTACAATTGCATCAAACAGTGCAGCTCCGACAGCAGTAATATCAGGTACTCCCCTTTTCTGGCGTACCTGGTTTATATATCCACGGGCTTTGTTCTCATCTGTTCTGTAATAAGCTTCGGCAGCCATCAGCAATACGTCTGAATAACGGATGTGGCGCCAGTTCGTTCCATAATTAAGTTCATTTATCGGACCTCCTGTTTGCGTGCTGAATGAGCCATATTTTCTTTGGAAAAAACCTTCATAATCACGATCACCGGGAGCAGTCCAGTTGCCACCGGCTGCAATTAATTCAGCCTGTGACATGATGCTTTGATTTCTTCTGGTCACACCACCATCAGCAATAAACGCATCCCACATTTTTTGTTTTGGGCGTATAAATCCCCAGCCTGCCAGCAGCGAATCGGCAGGGGCCTTTGTATAATAGTCACCTCTTGGCCCCATTATCTGTATATGAATATTACTTTCGGGAGCGGCGCCCCAGGGAAAATTGCCCCAGTCGTAATTCCGTCCACTGGAGTAGGATATCTCAAAGATTGATTCTTGTCCGAATTCCGCCTGACGTGAAAATGCTGAAGCAATGCTGGGAGCAACTGAATAAACACCGGAATTGATAACAAGGTCAAACTGCGTGGCAGCTTCCAGCCATTTTTGTTCATACAAAAGTGCTTTTCCAAGCAGCGCCTGCGCTGTACCTTTTGAAACACGGAACCTGTCAACGGCAGTGTATGTATTTTTTAATGGTAATACAGTGGCTGCTTCATTAAGATCTTTTTCGATCTGTCTATAAACATCTGCTTTAGGCGCCCTGGGCGTAGATGTAAATTGTGAAGGCGGAATATCGTTTATTACCAATGGAATATTTCCCCACATCGTAACCAGTTCAAAATAGTTATATGCCCGTAATACTTTCGCTTCTGCAATAAGGCGTTTACGTAATGGTGTAAGATCATCTGATTTATTGATCACTTTATTTGCACGGTATATTGCATAATAACACATCCTCCACGCATCTCTTACTTTATCATTGGTTGCATCAAAATTATAATCATCCAGTGTCTGGTAACCCGGTTGGTCTCCTGCATCGCTGCCACCGCAATTGCTCTCGTCAGTCAGCAGGCTTTTTATCATGTACAGACTTGCCCAGTTACTGTTGTAATGCGCCTGCATCATATCATACACGCCGGTTACTGCCTGTGTAACGTCGGCATCTGTTTTATAAAAATCATCTTCGGGATAGGCGCCGGGTATTTCGTTGGTAAGAAATTTCTTACAACTGACCGTAGTCATCATGATCAGGAAGCAAACGGTTACTATTTTTATAAGCGAATTTTTCATTTTGTTTATTTTTAATTTTTTGGAATTGATTAGAATGTAATTGATAAGCCTACTATCGCTTTTCTTGGAATAGGATAACCACCACGGTCTATACCTATACTGTTTCCGTTATTACTTACTTCAGGATCAACACCCGGATATTTGGTAAAAGTGAAGAAATCATCAAGTGATATATATATACGTGCAGCTTTTGTTCTTATTTTATTCAAAATATTACCAGGTATGCTGTAGCCTAATTGCAATTGACGGATCTTCATAAAAGAGCCATCAAATACCATCAGGTCGCTGTTATATATGTAAGGATTAGATGCATCAGATTTAAACCATGTATTCGTACTTCCTGCGCCTGTCCACCTGTTTGTAAAGAAAAATTCAGGTTTGTTTGCAGTTGCACGGTCTAACCGGTTAAAGCCCATTAATACATCATTGCCAGATTGCCCCTGAATAAACACAGTCAGGTCAAATCCTTTATAGGAAACATTGGCCCGGCCACCATAGGTGAATTTTGGATGTGGATTGCCGATCCTGGTCATGTCAGCAGGAGATATTTGCTTATCACCATTCACATCGATAACAATGGGCTCACCTGGTTTTGGATTGTAACCGGTAAGGCCATTTTTTACAATATAAGCAGTGATCTCTTGCTGTGTTTGGAAAATACCGTCTGTTTTGTAACCTGTAAAATACCAGAATGGTTCTCCTACCTTGGATGCAGTTGCAGTCCAGCCTGTTCCAATTCCTGCGCCTAATAATACCGGCGAATTAGGATCAAGGAAGGTTACTTCGTTATTATTGAAAGAAATATTTCCTCCTACTTCGTAACCAAAACCATTACGCTTAGGCAGGTTTTTATAACTCAGGTCAAATTCCCATCCCTTATTTACTACATTCCCTGCATTTACCCTGTCTATAGGAGCACCTACATAGATTGGAGGAACGCCTCCGGTCAGCAGATCTTTAGTTGTTTTTTTATAATAGTCAACCGTGAAGTTTAATTTGTTGTCAAACATTCCAAGATCAAGGCCAATGTCAAATTGCTCTCCATTTTCCCAAACCAGTTCATTATTTGGAAGCCTGAGTGGGGCAGCACCTACTATAAATCCACCATTACCGTCAGGATATATTCCACCTGCACCTACAGCGTTCAGGTAATCAGCAAGGCCCAGGCTTCCTACATTACCGTTCTGTCCCCAGCTTCCGCGAATCTTACCATAGTTTATTTTACGGGCAAGGTTTTCAGGAAAGAAGTTTTCTTTTGTAAATACCCATCCGGCGGAAAATGCCGGGAAGGTCCTCCAGCGATTATTTGGAGGCAGCTTGGAAGAGCCATCTCTTCTTACAGAAGCGCTAAATAAATATTTACCATTATAATCATACAAAAGCCTTCCATAAAAAGAAGCGGAAGTAATGTCAAATGCAATACTTCCTATACGGTCAAGTGCATCCGGTACAAAATCTGCATAAGAGAATTTGTCCTCTTCCTTAAATAAACCGGAATAGCTTCCCCCGATATGTACTTCATGATTTTTTTGTTGGGAAGCGCCCCCCAGAAGGGTGAAATTATGTTTGCCGATCTTTTTGTTATAAGTAGCAAAATTTTCAAACACCCAACTCGTCCAGGTATCGCTATAGTCATAACCATTAGCAATTGTGTTTTGGCTTTCGTCAGAGAACCAGAAGGTTGGTGTCCAGCCGTGACCTGTCTGGAAAGCTGCATCTATACCAAAGCGGGTTGTAAATTTCAGCCCTTTTAAAATATCTGCATCTGCATATACATTGGCAAATATTTTATTCTGAACATTTTGCCCCTTTGCCATATCAATCCTTGCCAGTGGATTACCATATTCTCCTTTTAAAAAATTTGAAATGCCATA
>DATHDV010000018.1:0-37061 GCA_035318845.1 Chitinophagaceae bacterium | reverse complement strand
AAATCCAACCCGACCGGCCCCCGCGCAGTTTCAGATGCCTGCGAATTCAAAAACAATATTTACCATCTTACCGGTAACCCTACTCCTGTTAATGCACTATCATCAGGCAATATAAATGCCGATCCGCAATTTGTAAATTTTCCGGTCGGGGGTGCGGGCTTCAGCTTTAGTTATGATTTTCACCTCCTGCCTTCTTCGCCTGGTATCAATTATGGCACAGATGGTAAGGACCTGGGCATGTGGGGAGGTCCTGTTCCTGTGAATGCAGGTTTTGAACCCCCGATCCCCAGGATATATCAGCTTACTGTAAATAATGCTACTGTTCCGGCAGGTGGCACTATACAACTAACCATCAAGGCCACGAAAGCACAATAGTCACGCCTTTAAAAAGACTGTTTATGAAAAAAAGATTGATGGGTGCATTAATTGTGCTGTTTGCAATAACATCTTTACCGGCACAACAAATTACAAGAGCTGAGTATTTCTTTAATACTGATCCGGGACAAGGATTAGCTACAGCATTTTCAATAACTGCGGGAGATTCTGTAATCGCAACCAATAACATTTCTATTCCGGCAAATTTACCGGCAGGTATAAATTTATTATTTGTCCGTGTATCCAATAACTATGGTACCTGGTCATTTCCCGAAGTAAACCTGTTATGGATAAGCGGGGCCGCAAAAAAAATAAACAGCCTGGAATATTTCTTTGATGCTGACCCCGGCTTTGGGAATGGAACAAGGGTAAGTTTTCCCCTTGCAGATAGCATTAACCTTTCACAAAATGTGATTGTTCCTGATTCATTAAAAGGAGGATCACATATTTTATTTGTGAGGGTCCAAAATGAAGGCGGCAGCTGGAGTATGCCCGAAGCATATCTTATTTCTGTTGCCAATGGCTTTCTGCCTGTAAGCGGGGCAGAATATTTTTTTGATACCGACCCGGGGATTGGATTGGCCACTCCTTTAAATATTGCCACTGCAGACTCAATCATCCTTATTCAAAACATTCCTGTTCCTGCACTTACTATTGGAGCACACTATTTATATGTACGGGTAAAAAATCCAAAAGGAACCTGGAGTTTCCCGGAAGTATCTCCTGTCAATATTTGTACTGTTTACGGGCCAAAATCTTTCTTCAGTCATTATATAAACGGAAGTGAAGTATATTTTACTGATTCGTCAACCAATAGTGTAAGCCGTGAATGGTTATTTGGAGATAATACATCTGATACCTCTTCTAACCCCCGCCATGTATATGCAGCCGGCAATAATTACACGGTGAAATTTATTACCATGAATAGCTGCGGGAATGATACGCTGACAAAAATAATCGGTATTGCAGGGGTCCAATCTATTTTACCGGCCAATGCGCCTGCTACCGGGATATATATTGGCTATATAAAAGGAGTAGGATTTAAAAATGGTACAACCGTAAGCTGGTCAAAAGCAGGCTCACCGGTAATTTATGCAGATACTACCATATTTGTTGATTCGACATCACTAAAAGTGATCTTCAAAAATAAAAATGAAGTACTTGGGATATACAACCTGCAAGCAGATGTTCCCGGTACCGGTCAAATGACATTGGATACAGCTATCAGGATAGAGCCTGCTACTCCTTCTGATATTTGGGTAAGGTTGGAGGGACGAAGAGAAGTATTGATAAACAGGTGGTCATCCTTTCAAATTGTATTTGGCAACAATGGGAACCAGACAGCCGTAGGAGTTCCTATTCTTGTTAAACTGCCTAAAAATATTCAGGCCAAGATCATCAATCCCGTAATAGATAGTTTTGTTGTGCCTGCCGTACTGAATGAATTACCGGAAGGACGGTTTTATTTAGTAAGGGATAGCATAGCAAATGATTCATTAATGGTTGGCTATTTTGATATCCCTTATTTAGAACCTGGTATGACCGGCAGTTTAACCCTGGAAGTAAAATCAACTTCATCTGCTCCTTTTGTTATTAAAACAATGGCGGAGAAGTCTCTTTATGATGATACTGCATTTATCACCGGAAAATCCATAAACCGGGAAACATCATTTTGCGATCCACCTCCCTGCATTAAATGTCTTCTTGATATTATTGGACTTACCCCTGCGGGATGTGTACCGGCCGTTTACAATTTTGCATGCAGCGCTGATAATGCGCTGGGGGGAGCTATTGGCGGAGGCACCAGTTGTACTAAGAGTGTGCTTGATATGACAGGGAATTTTGGGGGCATGGTGCTCTCCTGTTTTGGAGGGAGTGCCATAGGGGCAATTAAAATAGCCGGCGATATGGTTAACAATGGAACAGGAGGCTTTAGTGCTTTTGGGAATTGCATGGATTGTTTCCCGCATCCGCCAATGCTGGATACTATCAGGACTCGTTTCTCCTGGGATCCCAATGTTAAAACAGGTCCGGGTGGATATAATAATTTAAATTATACAAGGTGGCAGGATCCGTTTAATTATAGTATTCATTTTGAAAACCTCGCATCTGCAACCGCACCCGCAAGCGAAGTGGTTGTTACAGATTACCTGGATACAACTAAACTGGATATGAGTTCCTTAAAGTTTACCGGTTTTGGATTTGCAGATACCAGCATAAGGTTTACTATCCCTGATACGCTCTTTATTCGTGATATTGATCTCAGGCCTGCAAAGAATGCGATTGTACGGGTAACAGGTAAATTAGATTCTGTAAACAAACTCAGTTTCCGTTTCACTACGTTTGACCCGCTAACAATGAAGCTGACCGCTTCCATTAATGATGGATTTCTTGAACCGGATACGGATGGGATAAGAGGATTAGGCTATGTCAGCTTCCGGGCAAATGTAAAACCGGACCTGCCCACCGGAACTATTGTTAATAACACGGCTTCTGTGGTGTTTGACAATAATGCCCCGCTTGCAACAACAGCCTGGTTCAACGGAATTGATAAAGAAAAACCCGCCAGTAATGTTTTGCCTATTACAGAGAGGCTAAATGATACAACATATAAGATACATTGGACAGGATCAGATGCACATGCAGGGATATATCGTTACCGGATTATGGTTTCTGTGAATGATTCTGCATACCAGGAATGGATAGTTACAGACAGTACTGTTGCTAACTTTACGGTACATGTTTCCAATATTTATAAATTTTATTCTATTGCTGAAGATTGGGTGGGCAATATAGAAGATACCCCCGGAGTGCCTGACCAGGTATTGGCTGTTGCACTTCCTGTGACCCTGGTTGAGTTTAACGCATACAAGCAAAACAAAACATCAGTACTGCGATGGACAACAAATTTCGAACAAAACAACCGGGGATTTGAAATTCAGCGTAGCAGCGATGGCATCCATTTCAGCCGTATTGGCTGGGTGGCTGGTTTGGGTAACTCTTCATCGCTTCACACTTATTTCTTTACTGATTCAACACCATTGAATGGTAAAAATTTCTACCGGTTAAACCAAATTGATCTTGATAACCATACCAAATTAAGCGAGGTCCGTAAAGTTGATTTTGAACAGTTGATTGATTTCAACGTCTATCCCAACCCGGCAACCCATGTGCTGAATGTTCAGTTCGGCAGCAATATAATGACTGTAAAGATCACCGATCTGCAGGGCCGTTTATTATGGACAGAAAATGCAAACGGTTCTTTACAGATCCTTATTCCTGTTCAACAATTACCGGATGGATTATATATGCTGGAAGTAAGTGACAGGAACGGAAACCGACGGTTACAAAAATTCATTAAAGCATCCCGTTAATACTTTTTCTATCCTGCTCAAAAGACCTGCTGTAATTTCAGCGGGTCTTTTTATTTTTGAAGAAAGTTTTTACGATGAATAAAGAAGTACAATCCATCATCCGCAATTTGCAGAATACATTAAGCGGCCAGCCATGGTTCGGCAGGGCCTTGTACCCCATCCTTGAAGAAGTTGATACTTCCAAAGTTTATACAAAACCGAACGGTACAGAACATTCATTGATCGAATTGCTTTATCACATGATCACCTGGGCCGATTTTACATTAAAGAGAATACAGGAAGATGACGATATGGACCTGGCTGCTTTTGAAAAAATGGACTGGAGGGTCATTAACCTGCCTACCGGACAGGCAGGCCCGAAAACACATAGCTGGAAAAAAGGGTTGGCTGAATTCAAAGCCATTCATAAAAAGATAGTAACGCTGCTGGAGAAAAAAGATGATCTGTTCCTGAAAGAAAAAGTTGATTACCGGAAATATAATTTCCGCTTCTTATTGAATGGGTTGGTCCAGCATAATATTTATCACCTCGGCCAGGTAGCCTATTTGAATAAAATGATGAAATGAAATACATATCCAGTAAAATCAGAAATAAGAAATAAAGAATAAGAAATGAGAAAGTACGGGAGCTCTTAAAAAACGAAATATCAATTGTATCACGTCAGTACTCCTTCCCCCTTGCGGGGAAAGGCTGGGATAGGGGGCCAATCATCTTAATCATCATCCTCTTCTTTTTCATCTTTCGTTTTTAAAAAAGCTGCTCTTCTCGGCGCCGGCATCGGGATATGATCGCCTTTCAGGCCATACCATAAAACGACATTGAATTCCATATCCGGGATGGCATCTTCTTTTGCAAAATTGAATAGCTCCGATCTCCTTTGCCACTCATTAACAGCCATATTTTTTTCTGTGAGGTCAACATTGGCGGGCAATGAAGTAAAAGAAGTAAGATTGGGCGTTGAAGTAAAGCATCTCCACATCGGTTCTGCTGCTGCATCATATTGCGACATGGGTTGCAAACCTAATATCAATTCCATGGTCCGCAACATAGAAGAAGTGGAGTAAGCAGTATGGTCCACAAAACCTCTTTTTACAAACCCACCGGCTACATATGCAGTAGTGCGATGAGCATCTACATGGTCGGAACCATTTTGCGCATCATCCTCTATAATAAACACGGCGCTTTCTTTCCAGATGGGGCTTTTGCTTAAGTATTCAATAAACATCCCAACGGCAAGATCATTATCGGCAACATGAGCATAAGGTGTTGGTTTGTTTTTCCGTAATCCTTCGGTATGATCATTACCAAACCGCAATGTATTGAATTGCGGCACGGCATTATGGACCAGTAGTGAATCAAATTCTCTTTTCCATTGATAAAACCGGGTTGTGTCTTTAACTGCCAGGTTCCATCCGGTATAATACGGGCTGGAATGATTCTTCAAAACAGGGATATTGGCCATCGCTGAATCTGCAAACTCCCCATAGGTACGATAAGAAATATTTTTCTTACTGCACTGATCCCATATATACATTTTATTATTAGCCACAGCTCTCATTCCTTCGCCATCATAATTACCACCACGGCCACCATAGCCGGTAGGCCAGGTTTTTTCTAAATAATCAGTGGCATAAGCTCCCATACTCCATTCATGCCCGTCTGAACTCACTTCCCCATCGCAATAAAAATTATCGAGCAGTACAAATTCTTTTACCAGCTTATGCAGGTTAGGTGTTATTTTTTCTCCGAATAAAACAAGGGAAGGATCGCCGTTACCTTCTTTGATATCACCCAGCACCTGGTCATAAGTCCTGTTTTCTTTGATGATGTAAAAAACATGTTTGATGGGTGACGCATCCCCTACCTTCATAGGAATGGGATTGTTAAGCTCCCCTTTGCTCACCTGTTCTTTTTCTTTATTATATGGAGTATTATGATACACTGCCTGCGAATAAATACCCAACTGCTTTTCAGTTGGCTCATTAATGATACTCAGAGTCCCTTTAAACAGGCCACCGATATACTGCACATCAATTGGTTTGGTTCTATCGCCGCCCTGGTAGATCACTTCCTCTCTTCTCCTTATCGGGTTAGGACCATAGGGATTTGCTTGTGATGAAAAACCCTTGCCATTGCTCACATAAATTTTTTTGCCGATCACTTTTATATTGGTAGGATACCAGCCGGTTGGAATAAATCCTTTGCTTTTACTAAACCCGGGTTTGCTGAGATCAAACACGGCGAGGCAGTTATTATCTGCATTGGCAATGTATAGCGTTTTTTCATCGGCACTTAAAGCCAGGCCATTACTTGTGGAGCCAGCCGGTGCATCCGGGTATAATGCCGCATTGAGTACTTCAAGTATTTTTCGCTGTTTTATATCAATGACGGAAACAGAATTATCATTGGCGTTGGCCACAAAAAGATATTTGCCGTTTTGAGTTAATAATAATTCATTGGGATTGTCGCCTGTTTGAATTTCACCCGAAAATTTATTTGTCTTTGTATCCAGGATCTTTACTTTGTCGCATCCCCAGCAACTGATATACAATTCTTTTTTATCCGGTGAAAGCAGGCAGGCATAACCTTCTCCGCCTAATGGCAATGAATCTGTAACGGTTTTTGAAGAAAGACTTACAATATAAAGTTTATTATTTTCTTTGGTAAGCACATAGAGCAGGTTCCGGGCATCATCAATTTCTATCCCCGTGGGAGAGATCCTTTGAGGCCATCTTTTACCAAGCAGTATGCTGTCTTGCAGCAACAGTTTATTATTCTTTACCGCATATATCAATACCTGGTTATCATTTCCCGCTGATGCATATAAATTTTTTCCGTTGGCGCTGAATTTTAATCCATACCATGATTTGGGTATTACCGCCACATCCAGCAGCTTCCCTTTCATTACATCTATTAACTGAATAGATTGAACACTTTGCCCGTTATTGGTAACAGCTATTAATTTTTTGGAAGGAGAAACTGCAATATTCAATGGCAGATCGCCGAGTGGCAGGCTATTGCCAACGGGGGTAAGACTCCAGCCATTGGGAAGTTGTACTTTTTTTGATTCTATTTCCTGCAAAGATTGAGCATACCCGGAAAAATAAATGGCAGACACTATAAGAACTAAAAGGGATCTTTTCATGTTCATTGATTGATAATTAAAGATACAACCTCATTGCACATGGGCAGGAAAAAACCCCAGGCGACGGTTAAAATAACCTTGTGACCGTTTTGATGCCCCCTATCTTTTATCAATGGCTATTCATGCTCCCTGGTTCTGGAAGAAAGCGCCATTCATTAAACTTTTATTGGGCCTGGTCGCCGGCATCCTGCTGCAATGGAATTTCCAGGCAGATGTAAAAACCTGGTGGCTGGTCATGACAGGAAGTTGCATGGTTGTAGTGAGTTTCTTTTTCATTCCTTTTTTTGACCGGTACAAGTTCATTTTTATTTCAGGTTTCGCTGCTACTTCTCTTTTTCTTTCCATCGGTGCTTTGCTGGCCTGGCATAAAGATATCCGGAATGAGCCCCGCTGGCTGGGAAATCTATATAAAGAAAAAGATGCTCTCGTTGTAACCCTGGATGAACCGCTGGTAGAAAAAACAAGGTCCTTTAAGGCCAATGTATCGGTTAATTATTTGTTTCATGATGGCGAATCAATTCCTGTAAAGGGAAAATTGATCGTTTACTTAAAAAAAGACCTGCCTGCCGGACAGGCAGGTTCTTCCTTACCACAACTCACTTACGGTTCAAGGATCATTTTTACAAGATCATTACAGGAAATAAAGAACTCCGGCAATCCCGGGGGCTTTGATTATAAACGATACGCATTGTTCCAAGGCATTACTCACCAGGTATTTTTGAAACAGGATGAATTTGCTGTGCTTGACGGGAAAAAAATGAGCTGGTTCAAAAAATTTATTCTTCGTTCACGGGAAAGAGTGTTGAATATTATCCGAAAAAATATTCCTGATGATAAAAAAAAGGGATTGGCTGAAGCTTTGCTGATCGGGTACAAAGATGATCTTGACCAGCGATTAGTACAATCTTACACCAATACCGGTGTTGTACATATCATTGCTATTTCCGGTTTGCATCTCGGGCTGATCTACTGGTTGCTTGCTTTACTGCTAAAGCCATTAAAAAAATGGAGCAAAATAAAATGGTTGCGACCTATTCTCATCATTACAGGACTTTGGTTATTCAGCATTTTAGCCGGGGCACAGCCTTCGATACTCCGTTCTGCTTTAATGTTTACCTGTATTGTTTCAGGAGAATCCCTCTCCAGGAAAACATCTATTTATAATACATTGGCCGTTTCGGCTTTTATCCTGCTTTGCATTAACCCTTACTGGCTTTGGGATGTAGGGTTCCAGTTATCCTATGCGGCCGTACTCAGCATTATTATTTTCATGCAACCCATTTATAATTGGTTTTATATAAAGAATAAGGTGCTTGATCTTATCTGGAAGCTGAATGCGGTAACATTAGCGGCCCAGGTACTTACTGTTCCGTTAAGCATTTACCACTTTCACCAGTTCCCAAATTATTTTTTGCTTACCAATTTCGTGGCCGTGCCTTTGTCAAGTATGATCGTATTGGGAGAAATATTCTTATGCGCCATATCATGGATACCGGCCATCGCATTACTGGCGGGCAAATTACTCAGCTGGATGATCGGGTTGATGAACAGCTGGATCGAAAGGATCGAGTCATTGTATTTTTCATTATGGGATGGGTTGCAAATAAATATCCTGCAGGCGATATTACTTGTTGTTTTTGCAATGGGCATCAGTTACTGGCTGATGGAAAAAGTAAAAAAGGGCTTGATGACCGGGCTGGTTGGATTGTTTGGGTTCATGGCTTTGCGTTCTTATTCTTTTTTCCAAACTGGCCGGCAGGAAAAAATAATAGTGTACAATGTGCCGCAGCGAAAGGCTGTTGATTTTATCGAAGGAAGGAATTATTTCTTTATGGGCGACCCGGAGCTGCTGGCTGATGATTTTGTAAGAAACTTCCACCTGAAACCTTCGAGGATATTTTTTCGCATGGAGCCGTCTGACTCATTAGATAATTTCCGGCAAAACAGTAATTACATTGAATTCCTTAATAAAAAAATAATATGGCTTGATTCATCAGTCCATTTTCAGCCAACCAGTAATAAACCCGTGATCGATCTTTTGCTGATCTCAAAAAACCCAAAACTGTATATCACGGAACTGGCCGCAGCCCTCGTTATCAAGCAGATCGTCTTTGATGGTTCTGTGCCGGCCTGGAAGATCATGTATTGGAAAAAAGATTGCGACTCATTGCATATTCCATACTATGATGTAACTGTAAAAGGTGCTTTTGTGATGAGCCTGCGGTAACTTATCTTTGTCGCTTCCCGGACGATTCGCCTGCCTTTCAACCAACTATTTCATGAACAAGAAAATTCAATCTGCACTTATTTCTGTTTTTTATAAAGACGGGCTGGAAAATATTTTAAAATTGTTGTCAGGGTCCGGCGTTACTATTTATTCCACTGGCGGCACACAATCATTTATTGAAAAGTTGGGTGTAAAAGTGATACCCGTTGAAAGCCTGACATCTTATCCTTCTATTTTAGGTGGCCGTGTCAAAACATTACATCCTTCTGTCTTTGGCGGCATATTGGGGAAAAGAGATGATGAAACGCATGTTAAGGAGATGAAGCAGTATAATATTCCTGAAATAGACTTAGTGATTGTAGACCTCTACCCATTTGAAGAAACGGTGGCATCAACAAGTGATGAGAAAGCTATCATTGAAAAGATTGATATCGGCGGACCATCCATGATAAGAGGCGCAGCTAAGAACTTTAAAGATGTGCTGGTGATCGCAGCGAAGAAAGATTATGCAGAACTGGAGCGGTTATTGAAAGAACAAAAGGGAGAAACAACATTAGAGCAAAGAAGATCATTTGCTGTTAGGGCCTTTGATATTTGTACAGCTTACGATACGGCCATATCAAATTATTTTCACCAGTTGTCAGTGGCTACTCCTTTTAATAAAGAAGAAAAATTTTTACGCTACGGAGAAAACCCTCATCAAAAAGCCAGCTTCTTTGGCAATCTCAATGAACTGTTTGAACAATTAAATGGAAAAGAGCTTTCTTATAATAATCTTGTTGATGTTGATTCAGCGATTCAACTAATATCGGAGTTTTCGGAAGCCCCTCCTTCGGAGGTTCCCGAGCAAAGGGAAGGGAAGGAACGTAGTTCGGGGGAGGCTGTCTTTGCAATAATCAAACACACTAATGTCTGTGGTGTTTCATCAAGGGCAACTGTAAAAGAAAGCTGGGATGCAGCCCTGGCCGGTGATCCCGAATCAGCATTTGGTGGCGTATTAATTTGCAACGGAGCAATTGATAAAGCCACGGCTGACGCCATCCATGAAATTTTCTTTGAAGTATTGATTGCACCAAAATATGATGAAGATGCTTTGACAATTTTAAAATCGAGGAAGAACAGAATACTGCTAAGGAACCTGCCTACCGGACAGGCAGGCAAGGCACAAGGAACAAGGCACAAGATAGAAACGCAACGATCATTATTAAATGGCGTATTGATCCAAAATACAGATGAAGGAAACTATAGTGAATGGAAAGAAGCAGGTGGAAGAGAAACAACCGTTACAGAAAAAGCAGACCTGGTTTTTGCCAATATCATTTGCAAACATTTAAAATCAAATGCCATTGCATTAGTAAAAAATAAACAACTCATTGGCAAGGGTTGCGGGCAAACCAGCCGGATCGATTCCCTGCGGCAGGCGCTTGAAAAAGCAAAGCAATTCAACTTTGATCTGCATGGAGCGGTCATGGCCAGTGATGCCTTTTTTCCCTTCGATGATTGTGTGAAGATGGGGCATGAAGCAGGTATCACTGCATTTATTCAGCCCGGTGGTTCCATCCGTGACAATGACTCCATTGAATATTGCAAAACAAATAACCTGGCCATGGTGATAACCGGTATGAGACATTTTAAACATTAATGAAATCCAAAACCTAAGAAAAATTTTTAAACCGGAAAACATTTCAAACTTTAAAACTGTAAAGTCTTCCGCCTCAGGCGGATGATTTAGAGGGCATGAACATTTTTGATTTCCATAAAACCATTCTTCAATCTTCCTCCGATTCCTTAAAAAAATTATCGGTATTCAACCCGCTGACCATTCACAAAAAAGGAACGAGGTCAAAAGCTATTTTTTGCCTGGCATTGGTTTGTATCCTTTGGGGCACTACCTGGATCGCATCCAAAGAAGGTGTGAAGCGGATGCCGGCTTTGCAAATGGCCAGCATCCGGCAGATCATCGCCGGATTATTATATGTGGGCTTCTTCCTGTATAAAAAGATCGCTTTGCCAAAAGGCAAAGAATGGATACCCGTGCTGGTGCTAAGCTTCCTGAATTTTATTGTGAGTAATGGTTTAAGTACACTGGCCCTGCAATACAAAATATCCGCGGGGCTGGGCGCTATCATCGGAGCCATCTTTCCTTTGTGGATAGTAGTGATCGGTTTATTTAATAAAGAAAATAAAATGCCGGTCAAAGCTATTATCGGGATGATACTCGGCTTTGGTGGTGTCTGTGTTATTTTCTATGACCACCTTCATGATTTTTTAAATAAGGAATTCCAGATGGGTATAATGTTTTCATTGATCGCCACCTGGACCTGGGCCTTTGCAACGCTCTACACAAAAAAACAAGCCGTGAATTTTAATCCTTACTTCAGCCTTGGTTTGCAGATGCTGATATCGGGGGTTTGCTTGTTTTCATTTACCCAGGTAAGCGGGACTGCTATTTCCATGACTGCCATCCCCTGGCAATCATGGGGCGCCATATTTTACCTGGTGATCTTTGGTTCATTAACTGCATTCATTTGTTATTTGTATGCCTTGCAAAATCTTCCGACCGAACAAGCATCTATATATGCTTATATCAATCCGATCGTTGCGGTACTTTGTGGATGGATGATCTTTGGTGAAAGGGTCACGATCTATATCACTGTCGGCGGGTTGGTAACTCTCGTCGGTGTTTATCTTGTCAATAAAGCATTCAGGTCATCGGTACCTGCTATCGAACAGCCGGAAGCGGAAGGAATTTAATTTTTATTGGCCCGGCTTCAGTACTACTATCATCGTTCCTTGCGTCGCACTCTTCATCTTTCTGTTCGCTATTCAGCAGCTTCTTTTACAAATTCTGCATATACATCTCTCCATCCTTTAAATTTTTCATCCGTTCCTAAAAATGTATTATGCCAGATAGTGATAAGAGTGCCGTTTACTTTTTTTACTACATTATAATAATGACGCATTTCTTCCAATGCTTGTCCAGGATTAAACTTTTGCTCGTAAAAAGAATTAGCCTCCATATAGCAGAAAGGATATAACAACAGGGAAGTTGTTTGTTCTTTTTCCAGGTCATACCAGTAAAATGGCGAAGCCACCGAAGCCCTGAATCCATTGATACTACCATAGCCCATGGAAAAATCTTCTTTGATACCGGCATCGGTCAAATGACGGAATGTTTCGGGCAACGCAAACCGGATGAAGTGCTGACGGGATGCAGAGATTTTTAATTTCGTTATATTTTCAATGGTCTGTATTTCTTTTTTTAACAGCAAGGGGTCATCTCCACTCTGCCAGGAAGGATGAACACCGATACCATATTTGTCGGCATGTTGTTTAATCAATCTTTGTAATGCTGCTTCCTTCGGTAAAATATTCCTATCGTACTTAGCTGTCTTTCCAGGTACAAGAAAAAAATAACGGGGCTTTAGTTTATATGACTGGTGAAGATTATCGATCCAATCATATGAATCAAAAGGATCCCCAGCTTTATTATTCAATACTTGCCTTCTTAACCTGAATTTGTTCATATCCCCTTTCAGCAGATCTTTTATTGCCGCCCCGGAACTTCTTAGCCATCCTTTATGTTTGTAAGACCAGGCTTCGTCAATATCATAAGTTGGGAGAAAGGTGAATCGTGAATCGTGAATCGTGAATCGTGAAAACCTTTGTTTCAGTTTCTCTTTAAAATGCTGAAGCCAGATATTTATTAGCGGAATATCCAGGAAGTTTTCTTTGAAGGCTAATGAATTCTCATGGGCATAACGGCCATACTTATCTTTCTCATGTGGCAGGTATTCTTCGTAGCGGCTGAGTAAATAAAAAGAAGCGGCGAATATATCAAAAGGAAGATCACCGTTGGTTTTAAAGAAAGCCTTGTTGTTATTTACTTCAAAGCAATTGATGTTTTGTTGCCTGATCTCTTTTTCAAATAACAATTCATGCGGTTGCAACCAAAATTCATCTGCCGTGATTCTTTCATTACTATAATTGATCTTAATATCACCGGAATTTTTAAAATCATTCCTGTTACCGGTAAGAACAAATGCTGTTCCGCCGATCTCCTTCCCTATGAAATCTGTAATGTACCGGAGTCGTGGAGTTATTGTATTACTGAAGATGATCACAAAATGAAGATACTTATTGCTTGCCGTATTTCTCTTTCCACAACTGGTTGAAAGATTTTTCGGGAAACTCCAACTTACCCCGTTGTGCCGGCCAGCCCTTTACCATTGTATTCACCACCCAGTTTTTTGTACTGCTGCCTGCCATATTCATCCATTTGCGGCGAAGCATGCCCTGTTTCCACATCTTCCAGGCCATTCGTTCTGCAAAACCACTATGACCTTCTTCAACAGCTTCGTGGCGGTTCTCCAATAATAATTCATGCAAATTAATTTTCACTGCACATACTTCTGTGCAATTGCCGCAAAGCGAAGATGCATAGCTGAGGTGTTTCCATTCTCCCATATTTTTTAAATGGGGAGTAATGACCGATCCGATGGGCCCGCTGTACGTGGCAGCATAGGTATGACCGCCGATATTCTTATACACCGGGCAGGCATTCAAGCAGGCACCGCAACGGATGCAATACAAACTTTCTCTTTGTTTCTCATTGGCGAGAATATTAGTACGGCCATTATCCAGCAGGATCACATACATATCTTCCGGCCCATCTTTTTCATTCGGCTGTGCCGGACCGCTTATGATCGTATTGTATACGGTTACTTTCTGCCCGGTTCCATAAGTGGCCAGCAAGGGCCAGAATAAACCAAGATCTGTTATGGATGGTATCACTTTTTCTATCCCTGCAATTACAATATGAGTTTTGGGAAATGCACAGCTTAATCTTGCATTCCCTTCATTCTCTGTTATGGCGATGCTACCTGTATCGGCGATGATAAAGTTGGCGCCGGTCACTCCCACTTCTGCCTGCACATATTTTTCTCTTAATATCTTTCTTGCGATCAGTGTCAATTCCCCGGGTGTTGCTTTGGGGTCTGTTCCTAATTTATCAGCAAAGAGTTTGGCTACATCTTCTTTGCTTTTATGCATGGCAGGAGTCACGATATGATAAGGCGGTTCGCCGTCCAGTTGCTGAATATATTCTCCCAGGTCGGTTTCCACACTTTCAATTCCATGCTTCTCTAAAAAATCATTCAGGTGAATTTCTTCCGTCACCATGCTCTTGCTCTTCACCAGCATTTTGCAATTTTTTGCTTCGCAAATTTTTTGAATTGCATCCAGGGCCTGCTGTGCATCTTCGGCCCAGATCACTTTGGCGCCGCGTTTGAGAATAGCAGCTTCAAAATTCTGTAATTGCTTATCCAATGATTCAATGGCCTTCCATTTAATGTTCTTTGCTTTTTCTCTTGCCAGGTGAACATCAGCAAACTGTTCCTTTCCTTTTGGCACTACAGCATTATACTTGCCGATATTGAAATTGATCTTCCGGCGGTGTTCCTTGTCGGCAGCCTTGATCGTGCTTTTAGCAATAAAATGGGATGCTGTTTCTTTCACGATATGATCTTGTTTTTCTCTTTTTTATTGGCCTGGAGTTTAGCCACTTTATCCAATGCATTATAAAACTCCTCTCCAAATTTTCTTATCAATGGTTCTTTTAAAAATTCATAGGTAAGAACCTGTAATTTTTTTCCCAGGCCACAAGCCGGGTTACACAGTTTTTCCCTTGGTTCATAGTTTACCCGGGTATGGTCGCCTTTTTTCCCTTTATGTGCAATAACAGGAAAGAGATGGCAGCTGACCGGTTTTTTCCAGGTGGTCACCCCATCATAATATGCCTGCTCAAATGCACATTTAATAATTCCCTTTTCATCTCTTACACCATAGACACAAATTTCCCGGTCATCACCCAGCGTTGGGGTTACCCAGCCAAATTCCCTGCTATAAACATACTTGCCTTTCTTTTCAATTTCAGCAATAGCGGGTTCAGTAAGATATGGTTTTACCTTTTCATAGAGTTGCAGAATAATGTCCAGCTCTTCATCGTCCAACGGGGCACCGGCATCCCCTTCTTCGCAACAACCACCCTTGCATTTGGCCAGGTCGCAAACGAACTGCTGCTCCACTACATCATCGCTTACCAGTATGTTATCAATAACGATCATCCGCCAAAGGTAGCTTATCGGATTCCTTTAACAAACTTGTAACAGCCATTCCTTATGAAGAGTTTTTCACCGCGGCATCTCTGCCATATCACAAACCAACCACTGTATGCAAAACACAAGAATACTCACCCTTCAAAAATCGGTGAAAGTCCTTTTCCAGATGCTGTTCTGGGTGCCGGTAGCCGGTTTCAGTTTACTGCTTATTTATAACACCCTTCCTTACTTTTCTTTCAGCAAGGATTTCAGTTTTATTGAAGAAAGGAGTTTTCTTTTCAAAAGCAGTTTTTATAATACCTGTTTTTATGTTCACATCACAGCGGGATCGCTTTGTATTGCCACTGCCCTTATCCAGTTTTCCAGATATATCCTGAAAAAATCAAAAGCCATTCACCGTTTTTCAGGAAAGATCTATGTTTTTGTTGTCCTGTTTCTCGGGGCACCCACCGGCCTGTTCATGTCCTTTTTTGCCAAAGGAAGTTTTTGGGAAAGAGCTTTGTTCATGTTCATGGCAGGCTGGTGGTTTGTTACAACATTGTATGGGTTAACCACTATTCACAAAAGAAACATCATTGCGCACAAAGTATGGATGATGCGCAGCTATTCGATGGCTATGACGGCTGTTACATTCCGGGTCTATCACATTATTTTTTACCTGGTAGGCTGGGGACACCTGGAAAACTATGAACTGTCTCTCTGGATCAGTGTCATCGGCAATATGCTGTTTGCAGAATGGATCATTTACAGGCAGAGCAAAAATTATTTAAAATCTTTTGCCATATGAAAGTTTAAAATGTTTCAGAGGTTTAAAAGGTTTAAAAAGTTAACCTTGCCTCTGAACCCCTTAAACCTTTTAAACTTATTAAACCTTTTAAACCTTTTTAAACCACTTAAACTTAAAAAACATGAAATCAATTTTGTACGTCGGCGCCACGTTAATGATCGGCGCAAGCATTTACGGGTTTGTTGATTACGAAAAAACAAAGAACAAAAAAGAATTTACGGACATGTACAAAGAAGCAGAAGTTACTGAACCCGCTATTGTTTCTGATCGTAAAATGACCACCCCGGCTGAAAGCAAAGTAATTACTGTCAAAGGAAAAAGCAGGGTTGTAAAAAAACAGTCCGTAAAGAATGATAAAGCCATTGAGGCCGGGGAGGAAATTGAAGTGATCAAACCTAAAGCCGAAGAAGAAAGAATGACTCCAAAGGAAGTAAAAATAGAAAATACAGAGGTCACGGTTGTGCCTTCAAAAGCAGATGTGTCAGAAAAGATCGTTAAGCATAAAAAAAGAAGACTAAGCACCAAACTTTTCAGTCGCGGTGCCCTGGATGAAAGATATATTAAAGAAGAAATTAAGCTGGACGTACCGAAAACAAAAACCGAACCCCGCAAACCTGGAAAAAAAGAGCAGTGAAAAAGCATACAGTCATCTGCTCGACCCCCGATCTTTATGGTCGGGTTTTTTTTTACCTGCCTGCCGGCAAGGCAGGTTTCCACTTCAGTGTATTGATCAGGTGCAACAGGTCTTTTTTCAGAAAATCGTTAACGATACCGAGTGAATCAGCATTGGGTGCAGCATTAAAGTATAATGCACCTCTTAAAAAATGCCTGGTAGAATCAGTGAGATAAAACTGGTTGGCAGTGGCCGTATTTCCCTCCAGCGAATAATAAAGACCACCTACCCCGTTGGGAGTGAGCATCAGGCTGTCCGTGATGCCTGTTGAAATATTGATATGTTGCTGCGTAGCCATTTTATAAGCGTCGTTTCTCAGGGAGTCAAATTTATTTTGACGACCGATCTCTTTATAGCTGATATAAATTCGCCCGGCAAACTGCGGCACATCAATATTGATCCACCAGTCACCGGCTTTATCATCAAAGAAAGTACTGTCCTTACTTACCTGTGCATAAACGGGGTATTCAAACGTGTAGGGATAACCGGGCTGATCAAAAATTTGGTATTTTTTTTCGGGGAAATCAATTTTAAAATAACCTTTTTTCTTACCGGCTGTGTAATTACTGTTGCAGGCAACCAGCAACCAGCTCCCGATAGCTATCGGGACAGTGACCAGCAACAATACATATTGAATCAGTTTGATCATCATGAACAGGGTTGATTAATTAGATTGAGGTTTTATGGTCACTTTCACCAATTGAATGCGGTTATTGTCTGCCTGTATGATCGCAAATTCAAAATCCCCGCTGGGGATCACCCAGTCTTCGGTAGGAAATTCACCGGCTACTTCCAGCAGCATTCCGGCCAGTGATTCGCTTTCTCCCTTTATGTTATCAAATGTATCCATAGGCAACTTCATGATCCTGCACATATCATGTATCATGATCTTGCCTTCGAAAATGTAGTTGTTGTCATCTACTTTATAGGTGTTACTTTCTTCATCGTCAAATTCATCCTTGATCTCGCCGATAATTTCTTCCAGCACATCTTCCATCGTTACGATCCCGCTGGTGCCGCCAAACTCATCCACCACAACGGCAAAATGAATTCTCTTTTGCTGAAAATCTTTTAGCAGGTCTTCAATTAGTTTTGGCTCGGGCACAAAATAGGGCTGCCGCATCAGGTGATGCCAGTCATGATCTTCCTTTTCATGTAAGTAAGGGATCAGGTCTTTTGTGTTGATGATCCCGATCACATCATCAAGGCTTTCCTTATACACGGGCAATCTTGAGTAATGCAATTCTTCTACCCTTTTTATCAATTCTCCAAATGAAGTTTTATGATCAATACCACTTACATCCAGCCGGCTCCGCATGATCTGTTTTACGGATATGTTCCCAAACTTCACAATACCCTTCATGATATTTTTTTCTTCCTGCGATGCTTCTTCATCCGTTTTTATGTCAATGGCCTCATCAAGTTCCCGTATGTTCATGGCTTCCGTTTTACCGGCGCCGGCTCTTTTACCAATGCCATCTGCCAGGGAGACCGTCCATTTGCTGATGCGTCGCAGCAGCAGGTGTAATGCTTCTATCACAAAAGAGCATCCATAAGCAAAGCGTAGATTGTTTTGTGTAGCCCAAACCTTCGGTAATATTTTTCCAAAAAATACCAGTACAAATGTTATGACAATAACTTTTGAAAGTACTTCCACCAACCCGCCTATTTTATCAAATGAAATAAACCGGTTGATCAAAAAATTGGACAGTACAATGATGCTGATATTGACAAATGTTCCGGCAATTAATAAAGAGGCATATACTTCTTTGGGTTCTTCCAGCAGGGTGACGATGCGCTTTGCTGAAACATGTTGTTTGGTCTTCAGCATATTCACATCTTTATTATTTAATGAGAACAACGCCACTTCTGCTCCTGAAATAATAAAGCTGAGCAATAGCAATACGATCAGTGCAATGACCAGAAAGGTAGTACCCTGCAGGTTGGTAGCGAGGAGAACAAAAGAAAGATGATCAGTTATAAATCCAAATAGCGGGTGACTATCCAAAGCAAGGTTTTTTGTTTATCAAAAAAGGCAGGTCATACGGCCTGCCCTGTAAACAGAACAAAGTTATTGTTTTAAAATTTTACAGTTAGAAAGGCAGGCTTTCCGAGGGGTCGCTTGCCGGCAGATCTGATCCGCCTGTTCCTTCTGCACTGCCGCCATCATCGGATGAAGCCACATGGTCCGCTCTTTTATCCAGCATGATCAGGTTATCTCCCACTATTTCGGTAGCAAATTTTCTGTTACCGTCTTTGTCATCCCAGCTTCGGGTCCTCAGCCGGCCCTCGATATATACAAGACTACTTTTATGCAGGTATTTTTGCGCCAGTTCAGCAAGACCACGCCAAAGCACTACGGTGTGCCATTCTGTTTGTGATACCAATTTACCGGAACGGTCTTTAAAGGTTTCAGTGGTTGCTAATGGAAATTTGGCTACGGCAATATTTCCTTCCAGGTGCTGCACATCCGGGTCTTTGCCCAGGTTGCCGATCAGCATTACACGGTTTACGCCTCTCATACATTTATCTTTAGGTTAAGAAATCGTCTTAAGGCTATTAATGCTCCTTAAAGTTAGAATTTTTTAAATGTAAATACCTAAAAAAACTATGCCATCGCTTTGTTTCTTTCAGAATAAATTTTGCTGCACGGTCTTCTTTCGCAGGTATTGATTGATGAATTGGGGAAAAGCATACTTCCCGATCCTGTTTTTCATTACCCATCGCCACCGGGTAATTATCGGGTCATGACCCGGTTGGGGTTTCTTTTTTAAGTTAAGCCTGATAAACTGACCGGCAATCAGCTGATGGGAAAGTTGTTGTTTAAATATTGGAGAAACAGATAATACAGTATATCCTTTTTTCATTATCCATTTTTTCTTTTCAGCTTCCAACAGGATAATCTTTGCATCACCCTCATTGGTTTTTTCAACCATTGGAAATTCATACAAGTCTTGCCAGATGTCTTTGCCTTTCCGATGCCGGATGGCAATTTCATTTTTATATTCCAAGATCAAATAATAAAACCACCGCTTCCTGATCGTTATTTTCTTTTTCTTTAGGGGCAGTTCATCCACACTATTGTGTAAAAAAGCGTAACAGTTTCTTCTAAAAACACATTCAGAACAAAGCGGCGATACCGGTTTGCAAACCACGGCCCCAAAATCCATGATGGCCTGGTTGTATAAACCGGGTTGTTTTTTATCAAGCAATTGATTCGCCAGGGACGCAAAATATTTTTTGCCTTCCGTTGTGTCAACCGGTTTATGAACACCAAACAGCCTTGCCAGTACCCGGAACACATTTCCATCCAGCACCGCATGAGGAAGGCTGAATGCAAACGATGAAATAGCGGCGGCTGTGTAAGGGCCTACTCCTTTCAATGATCTTATCTCATCGTATGTAACAGGAAATTTTCCTTTGCGTTCTTTTGAAATATAGCGGGCAGTTGCAATCAGGTTCCTGCATCTTGTATAATAACCCAGACCCTCCCACATTTTGAAGATCTTCTCATCAGTTGCTTTTGCCAGCCTGTTGATATCAGGAAATATTTTGATGAAATTGTTATAATAGCTCAGTCCCTGTTCTACCCTGGTTTGCTGAAGAATGACCTCGCTGAGCCAGATCTTGTAGGGATCATTTTCCCCCTTCCAGGGCATTTGCCGTTTATTTTTTTCCCTGTTCCATTTTAATAAAACTGCGGCAAATTTTTTTTTAAGTTCCGGTTGACCACTTTTTTTCATGAAGGAAATAGGGTTGAGTGTTGATTAGTATGGCTAAATATCCGTCATTTCGGGCTGACCGGTGCATATCCCGTTGAAAAAAATTATGCCTATTTAGTTGACTATCATATTATTTTGTCATAAATTGGCTGTGTATTTCTGTGAAATACACCACTAAAACCTGCAACAATGAGAAAAGCCGACCTGGTAAATCAGATTTCTGAAAAAACAGGGATACCCAAGGTTGATGTCCTTGTTACACTTGAAACCATGTTCAAGGAAGTAAAAGACACCCTTGCTGCTGGCGAAAATATTTATATCCGTGGCTTTGGCAGTTTCATCACTAAGAAAAGAGCTGCTAAAATTGGCCGCAATATCAAAAAGAATATCGCCGTCCACATTCCCGAACATTATATCCCCGCTTTCAAGCCCGCCAAAGAATTTGTGGCAGAAGTGAAAAAGCTAAAAGAAACAAAAGCAGATCCGGGGCCCGGAGATGATGCATAAACCCGCTTAGCTGGTAAAAGATCCCTTTAATTATCGTTCGGTCAAGTTGCTTTCAGGTAACTTTGCCTCCTCAATTTTTTGCTTGTGAAGAAAGCACAATGGATCACTATTGGTTTGGCCGCATTGCTTGTTGCAGTTATTTTTATTTTTGGAAAAACAGTCCCTGGAAAAAAAACTATTGTTTCGGCTACCCAGCAAGCTGATAAAAGGACAGGTGTTCAGGGTATTTCAATAGATACCATATTGGCTTTGGCAAAAATGCAACTAAGCCCAGAGCAGGTTGTGAGGTTGAATACACTCGAACATTCGATCTCAAGAGGTGATGTAAAGGACCAGCAACTTCATGTTTACCACCAATTAGCCCGCTTTTGGTCTGATTCAGCGCATATTTTCGAGCCTTTTGCCTGGTATGAATCCGAAGCAGCCAGATTGGAAAACTCGGAAAAAAGCCTCACCTTTGCTGCCCATTTGTTTTTGGACAATCTTCAAAATGATGAGGTAGCTGAACGAAAACAATGGAAGGCCTTACAAGCCAAAGATTTATTTGAAAGGTCTTTGAAGATTAACCCGGATAATGATTCAGCCAAAGTGGGTTTGGGAGCCTGTTACCTGTTTGGAGGTATTTCTGCCAGTCCGATGGAGGGAATATTAAAGATCAGGGAAGTGGTTGAAAAAGACAGCACAAATGTATATGCACAAATGATGCTGATCCGGGGATCACTGATATCCGGGCAATACGATAAAGCGATCAACCGTTTGCAAACTGTCAATCGTCTTGAACCGGCCAATGTTGAAGCTATTATTTTGCTGGCTGATCTATATGAACGGACAGCTGATAAAGCAAATGCGGTAATATGGTATCGCAAAAGTCTTCCGCTTGTAAAACGACCGGAAGCAAGAATTGAAATTGAGAAACGAATTAAAGACCTGTCGAAATGATCCTTCGGCAAATCCAGGAATTAAAAACTTATTATAAACAAGAACTAAAAAAATTATTTGATTATGCCTTGTGGTAAAAAAAGGAAGCGTCATAAAATTGCGACGCATAAACGTAAAAAAAGACTGAGAAAGAACCGTCATAAGAAGAGAAACAAATAAGTTTAAAAAGTTCAAGAGGTTTCAGGAGTTCCAGAAGTTGCTATTAACTTCTTAAATTCTTTAAACTTCTGAAACTTTTGGAACTTTTCCAGTCCACTGGTTGTTTGCCGTATTAGTTTGCCCCCTACCAATTTAGTAGCACAATGATCCTTCAGGCGATTCCAGCATTCCTTACGGATTTCCGGCAACTGGTGTTTACAGCATCAAGGTGTTTCATTTATTGTTAAGCTGTAATGAACAAAGAACTTATTATTAACGCAGCGCCGCAGGGTGTTGAGATCGCCCTGCTGGAAGACAAGAAGCTGGTAGAACTGCATAGCGAAAAAAGCGATGCCCGTTTTGCCGTTGGTGACTTGTATTTAGGCAAGGTAAAAAAACTGATACCCGGCCTCAATGCTGCTTTCGTGGATGTCGGGTTCGAGAAAGATGCATTTCTCCATTATACCGACCTTAGCCCTTATGCCAAATCCCTGCTGAAGTTTACCAATATGTGCATGAATGATAAGAGTGAGCATGGATTGGATTTTTCCAAATTCACCATTGAACCGGAGATCATTAAAACGGGGAAGATCAATGAGGTCTTGGGCGGCAAGCCAAATGTTCTTGTACAAATCCTGAAAGAGCCAATTGCTGCCAAAGGTCCAAGATTGAGTTGTGAGATCTCTTTGCCTGGCCGTTTCGTGGTATTGACTCCTTTCAATGATATAGTGGCGGTATCAAGAAAAATACATTCTTCGGAAGAAAGGAAAAGATTGCAGAAGATTGTAGAAGCCATTAAGTCAAAAAATTTTGGTGTTATAGTCCGTACAGCTGCCGAAGGAAAAAATACGGCAGAACTTCATGAAGATCTTTCAGCTCTTATAGAAATGTGGAAGAGCATTCAGCATAACCTCAAAGGCGGGGTCGCTCCTACACGGGTGCTGAGTGAACAAACAAAAACGACCAGCATTCTCCGTGACCTGCTGAATGAAGATTTTAATAAGATCGTTGTCAACGACCGGAATATTTTCACGGATACAAAGGCATATATCCAGCGCATTGCTCCTGAAAAAGCAGATATCGTTTCCTTTTACCAGAATGGTTCCCCCATTTTCGATTCATTCGGAATAACCAAACAGGTTAAATCTTCTTTCGGCAAAACTGTCAATCTTGACAGCGGAGCTTACCTTATCATTGAACATACAGAAGCTCTTCATGTCATTGATGTAAACAGCGGATATAAGAGTGTAGGTAATAACCAGGAGCAAAATGCACTGGAAACAAACCTGGAAGCAGCTGATGAAATTGCCCGCCAGCTTCGCCTGAGAGACCTCGGTGGAATTATTGTAGTTGATTTTATCGATATGAAACTTCCGGACAATAAACGGAAATTGATGGAAAAGATGGAAGGGTTTATGAGTCCTGACCGGGCCAAACATGCAGTATTACCTATTTCCAAATTCGGCATCATGCAAATTACCCGGCAGCGGATGAAGCCGGAGATGAACATTAACACCCTGGAAGTTTGTCCAAGCTGCAGCGGTACCGGAAAAATAACTTCCACCCTTTTACTGGAAGACGAAATTGAAAAGAACCTAAGCTATCTTATCACTCATAAAAATGGTAATCTGAAGCTAGTGGTCCATCCTATCTTATATGCATACCTGACCAAGGGCTGGCCCTGGAAGACAAAAATGGCCCAATGGAAAAAGAAGTTTGGTCAAAAGACAAGGTTAGAGCAGGACAGCAATAATCATCTTACCGAATACAAATTTTTTGACCAGCATGATGAGGAGATAAAGCTATAAAAGACGTCGGTAAACAAAACCTAGTTGACCATCCTGGAACTAACCTAAACTGCATCATTTTATCCCTAAACATCAGCATTTTCCCGGGCAGCCAAGGGCCGCGGCTGAATTATTAGCTGCGTTATACACATCCTGACCCAGACTTCCTTTATTATTAAAGGGGTTACATTGGGCGCAACGAAATACCCTCTGCGGATGTCACTTTGACATCGTAAATACCATTTTCCCGGAGCATTTTCCCGACTATTTCCCTGCCGGACACAGCATTTGCAAGGGGTATTTTCCTGTACCGGCTAAGCTTGTTTTCATGATGGTGTAAACCTGAAAACTGATGCCCAAAAACAATAAAGAAGCCCTCCGGATTTCGGTTGCCTTTTCTCTAAAAAATTTATGGTTACCACACGATTATATCGAATTTGCCAAGGTTTGGTTCACACGATTTTTTCAGGCCTTTTTGTCATTTCAAAATCAGTTTTAATAGCAATAGCCTTTCAGCAAATAAGCCGATCGATTATCTTTAATTTTATTATAAACATTTGATTATCAGAAAACTACATCATCTCCGGCGTAATTATCTGTTTGAAACTTGCTTAAAGGGTCATCAATGTAAGTTATACACAGTCCAAAAAAATTATTTTGAAATATGGCCCATAATTGTAACTTAGCCATAGAATTTAATGGGTTAGTAAGTAAGGGGGTCAATCGAAAGATTGACCCTTATTACATTTAAAATATTCTCCAGAAAAAAACAATTGATTCTAACCTTATTGATGTTGTTTTTTATTACATGTTCCTGCATAAACATATCCTTCACTATCATCATTGTTCAAACATTTTAATAATGCAGGTGCAATCAATTAATTTTAATGCATGAGTAAAGTTAAAAAGTCTTTTTTCTGCCAAAACTGCGGGTATGAAAGTGTGAAATGGGTGGGGCAATGTCCATCATGCAATCAATGGAACACATTCGTGGAGGAATTAATTCAAAAAGATAATTCAAGCAATAACAACAGCTGGAAAGATTATAATGAAGAAAAAAGGATCAGCAAGACGATCTCCTTACATGAAATAAAAAGCAGTGAAGAAAAAAGGCTGCCTACATCTGATGCAGAACTTAACCGTGTATTGGGTGGTGGTATTGTTCCGGGTAGTTTGGTTTTGGTAGCCGGTGAACCTGGTATCGGCAAATCAACTTTGTTTTTACAAAATGGATTATGGCTTAAAGGAGTTTCTGTTCTTTATATCAGTGGTGAGGAAAGTGAACAACAAATTAAAATGCGGGCCGACAGGTTGAATTTAAAGAATGATAATTTTTACCTTCTTACAGAAACTTCCACGCAAACAATTTTCCAGGAAATAAAAAAACTGAAACCGCAATTAGTTATTGTTGACTCGATACAGACGCTTCACACATCATATATTGATTCATCACCGGGTAGTGTGTCACAAATAAGAGAATGTGCCGCCGAATTTCAGCGGTTTGCCAAAGAAACAAATACTCCTGTTTTTCTTATCGGCCATATCACAAAAGATGGAAGTATAGCCGGGCCAAAGATCCTGGAACACATGGTGGACACGGTTTTGCAGTTCGAGGGAGACCGTCACTATGCATACCGGATACTACGAACATTGAAGAACCGTTTTGGAAGTAATTCCGAACTGGGCATTTATGAAATGACTGATGAAGGCATGAAGGGTGTGCTTAATCCCAGTGAAATATTAATTACACAAAAGGAAGATCATTTAAGCGGGATTGCTATTGCTGCCACTATTGAAGGCATGAGGCCACTGCTCATTGAAGTGCAGGCATTGGTCACCCAATCTGTTTATGGAACCCCGCAACGAACAGTCAGTGGGTTTGACTTACGTCGTTTACAATTATTATTAGCCGTGTTGGAAAAACGAGGTGGTTTCCATTTTGGGATGAAGGATGTTTTTCTGAATATAGCCGGTGGCATTAAAGTGGAAGACCCTTCCATTGACCTTGCAGTAATTTGCGCATTGCTTTCGTCTTATGAAGATGTGCCGCTGCCACAACATATTTGTTTTGCCGGTGAAGTGGGATTAAGCGGTGAGATCAGAGCAGTAAACCGAATTGACCAGCGGATCGCCGAAGCGGAGAAATTGGGTTTTGAAAAAATAATTGTTTCCAAATACAACCAGAAAAGCTTGTCAAAACAGAAATTTGGAATTGAAGTAGTGATGATGGGAAGGGTAGAAGAAGTTTATAAAAACCTTTTTTAGATAATAGTGAACAGATAAAAGATAATAGTTTTAACATCCTTAAGACATTTTTAGATTTTATCTCTTAACTTTTAGTTCGATTATGATCCAATTAAAAGAAATAAAAGATTCTTTCCTTCATCTTTTGTTCCCGCATGTATGCACCGGCTGTGGCAGTGATATATTGAATGAAGAAAGTGTTTTGTGTATGCGTTGTATGGATGCTATGCCGGAAACCAATTTTGAAATTCACCCCAACAATCCGGTTGAAAAGACCTTTTGGGGTCGTCTTCCGCTTGTGGGTGCCACCGCCCAGTTCTATTTTACCAAAGAATCCCTGATGCAACAGCTGATGCACCAGTTTAAATACAAAAGGAACAAAGAACTGGGGCTTCAATTGGGCAGGATCATGGGAGATCAAATAAAAAGGTCGGGCCGTTTTGAAGCAACTGCCCTGGTTCCCCTGCCACTTTTTCCTGCCAAAGAAAAAAGAAGAGGTTACAACCAGGCCACCGTTTTATGTGAAGGAATGGCTGAAACGATGAATATACCTGTCCTCGACAAAGCGATCATCCGTCCCCAGCACACCGAAACACAAACTAAAAAAGGAAGAATAGAAAGATGGAAGAATATGGAAGGAAAGTTTATTCTTTCCGATCCTGGAGCTATCCGCAATAAACATTTATTGCTGGTAGATGATGTCGTTACTACCGGCGCTACCCTGGAAGCCTGTGGTAATGAATTGCTGAAAACAGAAGGTGTCCGGTTGAGTGTAGCGACGCTTTGCGTAGCTTCCCGATAGTTCTTTCCCACTAAGACACAAAGGACACAAAGTGTTTTTTTGTTTTTTCCCTGGTGGCCTTAGTGGCTTTGTGGGATACTTACTTTATTTTTGATATCAATGAAGACCCTCGGAATACTTACCATATCCTTAGTTTTATTTTTCTTTTCCTGCCGGAAAGATTCTTTTATCACTTCCCCTGATGCAAGAGTTACGATAACTGCCGACACGCTGAAATATGATACGGTTTTTGTAACGGCCGGTTCTGTTTACCGTTCATTCAGGATCATCAATGAGAATAACCAAAAGCTTCGCCTTACATCCATAAAACTAATGGGCGGCAGCAGCTCGGCGTATAAAATAAATGTTGATGGCACTCCCGGCACCCAGTTCAATAATATTGAAATTGAAGCGAATGATAGTGTTCATGTGTTTGTGCAGGTAAACGTTAACCCGAATGCCAATAACCTTCCTTTTATTATCCGGGACAGCATCCAGGTAAGCTATAATGGCAATAACAAGCTGGTGCAACTGGAAGCGTGGGGGCAGAATGCACATTTCTACAGGGATAAAATAGTGGCTGCAAATGAAACATGGAACAATGATATTCCCTATGTGATTCTGGGTTCGCTATTGATCAATGCCAATCAAACCCTGACCATTAATAAAGGTTGCCGGATCTATGTTCATGCCGATGCCCCGATCTTAGTGAATGGAACATTGCTGGTAAATGGTTTAAAAGATACCATTGACAGGGTCTATTTCCGCGGCGACCGTTTGGATGATCCCTACAAAGATTACCCGGCAAGCTGGCCCGGCATATTTTTCCAACCCGGTTCAAAAGACAATGTGTTGAATTACGCTGTTATCAAAAATGCATACCAGGCTATTGGCATACAGGACCCATCACCAAATGCAAATCCTAAACTGACCTTGAATGAATGCGTGATCGACAACGCTTATGATGCCGGTATCATTTCGATCAACTCCAGCATAAGAGCAAGAAATTGTTTGGTGAGCAATTGCGGTAAAAATATTCTGCTGGCAAAGGGTGGCGACTACCAGTTCACTCATTGCACCGTGGTTACTTATGCCAATGGTTTTATTGATCATCGTGACCCGGTATTATTTGTCAGCAATTATATAACTGTAAATAACAATCCGGTAACAGCGAACCTTAATGCTTTGTTCCGTAATTGTATTTTCTGGGGTGAGAATGGATTGGTTGATAATGAAGTGGTCGTTTCGAAAAGCGGGGCAACTCCCTTTAGTGTAAATTTTGATTACAATCTTTGGAAAGTGCAAACAGTCCCGGCAAATATTACCAGCAACCAGATCATCAATAACCAGGCACCGCAGTTCGACAGTGTAAATACCAGTAAGAATTATTATGATTTCAGGTTAAAGGCTTCCTCGCCAGCAATTAACAAAGGAACTAACGCCGGTGTTATCATTGACCTGGATGGCAAACCGAGACCTGTAGGCCTGCCTGACCTGGGATGTTTTGAAAAACAATAACTCTCCCTTCCCAATTTGGCCAAACTTTTGTGCTTAGCTTTGTTATCCACTTTGAAAATAATCAGTCATGAAAACATTGTTGCTCTCACTGATCTTATCAGCAACCCTGGCCGGTTCTTCCATTTATGATTTTAAAATAACCGGGTTGAACGGAGCAGATATTGACTTTTCTCAATTCAAAGGAAAAAAGATCCTGATCGTAAATACGGCATCCCGCTGTGTCAACACGCCACAATACAAAGAGCTTGAGGCCTTGTACGAGAAATATAAAGACAAGCTGGTCATTGTTGGTTGCCCGGCAAACAATTTTTTGGGACAGGAACCGGGCAGCAATGCTGATATAAAAGAATTTTGCACTAAAAATTATGGTGTTAGTTTCCCCATGACTGAAAAAATTTCTGTAAAAGGCAACCATACGCATGAATTGTACAGATATTTAAAAGAACAGGCTGCCGAAAAAGGTTTTTCAAACCCAGTTACCTGGAACTTTGGAAAATTCCTGGTCAATGAGAACGGAGAATTGGTCGCAACTTTTTCTCCAAAAACAAAACCGATGAGTGAAGAGATCTTAAAATGGCTGAATTAGGTAATGTTCGGTTTTCAATATTTCTCGCAGCGTTCGCTGCGAAGCAGCGGCGTCCCGATAGCTATCGGGATTGCGTTCTTTGCCTCTTTGTCCCGCCTTAGGCGGGATGAAACCCAAACCGGCCACTACCCTGAATTAAGCAAGTAACGCAGATAAACTATAAGTGCTTAACTTTATCATTCTATTACAACTAAAAAATACGATCATGAAAACATTATTCTTTGCGTTGGTATTAGCAACCACATTAACCGGTGGTTCTATTTATGATTTTAAAGTGCCCGGCCTGAATGGCGAAATAGATTTTTCCCAATTCAAGGGGAAAAAAATAATGATCGTTAATACGGCTTCGATGTGCGGTAATACTCCACAGTATAAAGACCTGGAAACTTTGTATGAAAAGTATAAAGGCAAACTGGTGGTCGTTGGTTTCCCGGCTAACAATTTTGGATCACAGGAACCCGGCACTAATGAAGAGATCAAACAATTCTGCACGAAGGAATACAGCGTAACATTCCCGATGGCGGAAAAGATATCTGTGCGTGGAGATGACATCCATCCTTTGTACAAATGGCTGGTTGATCAATCCAAGGAAATGGCGAAATCTGTGCCCACCGATAATTCAAGGGACCTTGTATGGAGAAAATTCCTTTCAGATCCTGTGATCTGGAATTTTACCAAGTTCCTGCTGGATGAAAATGGAAACCTGATCGCTGTATTTCATAATAAGGTAAGTCCTATGAGTGCAGAAGTGCTGAAGTACCTGAATTAATCAGACATTCAAATATGAAAACCTTATTGATTGCCCTGGTCCTTTCTGCCGCATTAACTGATGTTTCCATTTATGATTTTAAAGTTCCCGGTTTGGATGGGAACAAAATTGATTTTGCCAACTACAAGGGCAAAAAGATCATGATCGTTAACACCGCCTCCTTCTGTGGTAATACGCCACAATATGCAGAACTGGAAACGCTATATAAAAAATATAAAGACAAATTGGTTATCGTAGGTTTTCCTGCCAATAATTTTGGCGCCCAGGAACCCGGGACCAATAACGAGATAAAAGAATTCTGCACGAAGAACTATGGTGTTACTTTCCCCATGGCGGAAAAAGTTTCAGTGAAAGGTGATGACATACATCCTTTATTTAAATGGCTGGTGGAAAGATCCCGGGAATTGGGAAGAGGTGTATCCGAAGAAGATGCGGGCCGGAAACAATTGCTGGAAGACCCTATTACCTGGAATTTCACCAAATTCCTGATTGACGAGAACGGGAACCTGGTCAACGTGTTTCATAATGAAGTAAGCCCGATGAGTCAGGAGGTTTTGAAATACTTAAATTAAGAGAACTAAGGATTAGAAGATTATTGGGAAAGCGATTCTATAAATTTAGAGTCGCTTTTTTATTTACAGAAAGTTTATTTTCGCCATCCATGCAATTTGCCGACATCATAGGTCAAAAAGAAGTAAAGCAACAACTGGCTGAACTGCTACAGCATAACCGCTTGAGCCATGCTTTATTGTTTTTGGGTAAAGAAGGAAGTGGTGCATTATCGCTGGCACTGGCATTTGCGCAGTATGTAGTTTGCGAAAAAGTGAATGGTAAGAATACCGCTGCGTTGCAATCAGGGCCGTCGCTATTCGGAGAAGAACCAGTAACCAGCAACCAGCAACCAGCAACTGATTCCTGCGGCATTTGTTCTGCCTGTATCAAAGCACAACAGCTTGTTCATCCCGATATACATTTTTCATATCCAACTGTAACCAGGAAGCCGGGAGAAAAGCCAATCGCTACAGATTTTATTGCTGAATGGCGTGAATTTATAAAATTGAGTCCTTACGGAAATTCATTCGACTGGATCGAACAGATCAAAGAAAAAGAAAACAGCCAGGGAAAGATCACAGCCAGGGAATGTGATGACATCATCCGGAAGCTGAGTTTAAAAAGTTTTGAAAGCGAGTATAAGATCCTGGTCATGTGGATGCCGGAAGAACTGGACAAAGAAGGAAACAAACTTTTGAAAATAATTGAAGAACCACCGCCTAATACCTTGTTCATTCTTGTAACAGAAAACGAAGAACTGGTTCTTCCAACAATTGTCAGCCGCTGCCAATTGATAAAGATCCCGGCATTGGAAACAAAAGAAATTGAAGAAGCTTTAATTGATCGTAATAAGACTGCGCCGGCTATTGCAAGACAGGTTGCCAGTGTGAGTGAAGGAAATTACCGCGAAGCGCTTCAATTAGTTCAACATGCTGAAGAGGACTGGCAAAGCCTGCTCCGGGAATGGTTGAATGCTATTTTAAAGACCGGGCCAGTGGCACAAACTAAATGGGTGGAAGAGATCAGCCGGTTAGGACGGGAAAAACAAAAACAATTCCTGCGATATTTTAATCATTTGCTGGAACAGGCCATTCATTACCGCATCATGGGTGAAAGGCATACGATTGGTGAAAAAGAACAGGATTTTGCAGAAAGACTGAACAAAATAGCCGGAATCGAGCAGCAACAGGCCATTATTGAGGAATTGGACCGGGCCAGTTACTATATTGAACGCAATGCCCATGGCAAAATGCTATTTCATGCCCTGACCATCAAGCTATACCATATTATTCAGGATAAGATTGTATTTTTGGTGGAATGAGGATGGGGAGTGGGGATTGGCTAGTGGCGAGTAGGGCGAAACCCCTGATAAATTGAAATACCTAAATGTCTACAAGAACTCTTCTATATATTACTGCTTTTCAAAAGCATACCTGTTCGCCAACCAGCGGACAAGCTATAGATGAGAGTCGATTGGTTTCGGTTTTACTAAACTGATCGGGACAATTGAGTACTTCAACCAGCGGGCTATTCCACTTTCTCATTCTTTATTTCTAATTTCTTATTTTTTATTTTCTATGAGTTGTACAAGTTGCAGTACCGCTTCAAACGGTAAACCGGGTGGATGTAAGAGCAACGGCGGATGCAGTACCGGCGGATGTAACCGCATGAATACGCATGACTGGTTGCGCAACCTGCCCATGAGTGATGTGGCCAGCGCCTGCAAAGTGATGGAAGTGAGTTTTAGCCAGGGAACCCGGAAAGATTTTTTTCGTAATGCTGCTTTGCATCCATATGAGAAAGGTGACCTGATCGCGGTGGAAGGAGTGAGTGGATTTGATGTGGGTGAAGTGTCGTTGACAGGCGAGATCGTCCGGCTGCAAATGAAGAAGCGGAATGTGAAGGAAGATAATCCTGAAATGAAAAAAGTATTGCGGATCGCTACCAACCGCGACATTGATATCTGGAAGCAGAATAAAGCAAGAGAACCGGAAGCGGTGATAAGAAGCAGGGCCATTGCCCGGCAACTGAAACTGGATATGAAAATAAGCCAGGTGGAAATGCAGGCCGATGGACGAAAAGCAACTTTCTTTTATATAGCCGATGGAAGAGTGGACTTCCGGGAACTGATCAAAGTGTATGCCGGTGAATTCAGGTTGAAAGTGGAAATGCGGCAGATCGGCGCCAGGCAGGAAGCCGGTAAGGTTGGCGGCATTGGAAGTTGCGGAAGAGAACTTTGTTGCAGCACCTGGCTGACGGATTTTAAATCGGTGAATACAGCGGCAGCCCGTTATCAAAATCTTTCTATCAATCAAACAAAACTCAGCGGGCAATGCGGCCGTTTGAAATGTTGTTTGAATTATGAACTGGATACTTACTTAGATGCATTACAGCACTTCCCTGATAACTGTGATGTGATACAGGTGGCGAAAGGTAATGCCTTCCTTATCAAAAAAGATATTTTCAAGAACCTGATGTGGTACACGTTGCCCGACAGCAATAAACAATACCCGCTGACCATCGATAGAGTAAAGAAAATAAAAACACAGAACCTGGAAGGCGTGATACCTGATGAACTGGGAGCAGTAGATATCATTTCTTCCAAGACAAAAGAAGAAGAACCGGAGTTTGTAGAATTGGTTGGACAGATAAGTTTGAAAAGCCTGGATAAAGCGGCTGATAAAAAACGGAGGCAAAACCAACCGCAACAACAACAAAGGAACAAGGGACAAGGTACAAGAAATCAAGGTCAGCAACAAGGCGGGCAGCAGAATCAGCAAAGAAGGCAACAGGGTAATCAGCAAAATAATCCAAACAGAAACCAACAACGGCCCAATAATCCCAATCGTAATCAACAAAGGCCAAACAATCCTAATAGGAATCAGCAGCGGCCGGATAATCCGAACCAGGGGAAGGATAAGCAATAGATTTCATTCTTTAGAAATATTCTATTATCCTCTCTCTCTCAGCAATTGGCTTATCACCTTCCCCAAGTATTGTCATCCTGATCCAGTTTCCTTTATTGTCAACGTCATACTTATACCGCTTAGTTTTGTAGATATTACCATTATAATCATGCTCATCTTCCTGCACCATATGCCGAGAACTATCATATTTATAAGTAACCCTATAAGAATGAGGACCTGGATTCTGAACTTCTTCTATCATCAAACCTGTTTCATCAAACTTAGTTAGAATTGTCCGCCAAAGGGTGTCGTTTTTATCAAACCAATACTCTTCGATCTTATTTTCTTTTTCATCATATACATATTTCTTCCTTCCCTGGTATGTTTGGGAAGTCCCTTTATTATACCCTTTCTCATTTAGGTTTTGTTTAGCAATACTTTTATACACAGATCTATCCTTCGTTATGCTATCTTCATAATCGATTTCTTCCAGTTTATTGCCTTTATCGTCATAGAATATGATAGTAAAAGAACTCTCGAGAATTCCTTTAAATCCATAAAAGGTAATTATCCCCAGTCGGGTATTTTTGTCTCGTTCAGTAACCCACTTGAATATTATCGTATCATTCTCTGGGTCAAATTGGGTCGTGGTTATCGTTCCATCTTTATTGTATTCATATTTATACCAGACGCTCATCGGGCCCTGTCTCCAATATTTATACTCCGCTATAGCATCGCCTTTCTTATTGAATACATATTTCGTACTGTCCCAGAATCTTCTTCTATTAAAATCCTCATATCGGTTTATTACGGATTTTACTTTTCCTTTTAAATCCATATCCTTCCAATCATTTCTTTTATCTTGGGAAAATAAAGAAGTTGATATAATAAGAAAATTTGTTACTATTGAAATAATTCTTATCATTTGGATATAAATAGACTATTATATTCCTAACGCCCTGTAAATCGCATCTTGTATCTTCCCTCTTATCAGCATTTGTGAAAGTTTATTATTATCTCTTGTTGGATAAACCCGGTTGGATAAGAATACATAGACCAGGTTATTTTTCGGATCAACCCATACGCATGTGCCGGTGAAGCCAGTGTGACCAAAGGTTTCCGGTGAAGCAAGAAAAGAAGGATAAGGGTCTTTGCGAATGGCATTATCTTTTTCCGGTTTGTCAAATCCATAACCCCTGCGACTGTTCTTGCTGTGATAGGCTGTGAAGAAATCAATCGTTTCTTTTTTAATATATCGTTCCCCGTTGAATTCGCCGCCATTCAATAACATCTGGTAAAGCATAGCGAGATCATAAGCATCGGAAAACAATCCTGCGTGACCGGCCACACCTCCAAACATCGAAGCGCCTTCATCATGCACATCGCCCTGCGTGGTCTGCATGCGGAAATGTTTTTCTGTTTCTGTGGGCACCATGTGGTCAGCCGGGAAACGATTCCTGGGTTTGAAACCGGTGGTGGCCATTCCCATGGGCTGATAAAAAGTTTTGGCCACATATTCATCCAGTGTCATCCCGGTGATCTGCTCCACAATTTTTCCAAGGAAAATAAAATCATTGTCACTGTAAACATATTTTCCTTCAGGACCCAACTTGCTTTTCAGGATGCGATTAAACATGGTATCCTGCCAATCATTGCGCATGTACATTTTTTCTGCCACCCGCACCGTAAAGCCCGGCTTTGGTTTATCTGAATAAATAGCAGGATTCGGAAGACCAGTGGTCTTATCAATCGTTTCCTGGTAAAAAGCAATGAAAGGAACAAGTCCAGCCTGGTGTAATAAAATATCATCGAGCTGGAGATTCGCTTTATTGGTCCCTTTTACCCACGGTAAATAATCTCCCAACCTCTTTTTGATATCCAGTTTTCCTTCATCGTACAATTTCATCACCGAAACCGTAGTAGCAGAGATCTTTGTAACAGAAGCCAGATCAAAAATGCTTTCATAGGTCATGGGCGCCGATGCTTCATATTTGTAATTTCCAAATGCTTTGTGATAAATGATCTCTCCATCATGCACGGCCAGCACCACGCAGCCCGGGAAAGCTTTTTGTGCAAGAGCATCATTAATGATAGAATCAACGGCCATTAATTTGCTCAACGATTCTACCGGGGCTGTTCTTTCTTTTGCAATACCATCACCGGACTTAAAATTGCAAACCCTTACCGGCAATTTACCCACCGCATTTATTTTTCCCTGCAACAGATCAGCAGCAGCGTGCTGGGTAATATCATCATCCTGGTAACAGGCAGCCAGCGTCCATGCATTGCAGAAATTTTCTGTGGCCAGCACATTTCCAAATACCATCGTCACCGTTTTTATAAAATTCAGTTTCTTCCATAGATCAATGGCAGCGGGACTGATATTGTAATTGCCGGCCGGCCGGTTACTGAAATCATGAATACCGACAACGATAGCGTCGTACTTTCCGTCTTTGGGAACTGCTTTTAAAATTTCAGCTGCTTTATCACTGCTGTCTTTATAAGAAAACAGGAAAACATCTGCATCGAGATCATCCTGCAACCTTCTGCCAAAGGCATTCAGTTTGGATGTACCGATCCCTATGTATGCGATCTTCTGTCCTTTCTTCAGCGGAATATCTGCATAATCGTTGCGTGATGCGGTCCGGGAAGCTTTTGCCAAAACAGTGATCGTCTTTTGCGCCACTTCATATCTTATTGCGTCTGTCTTTGCATTCAGGTCATTCAGCAGGTTGACTGTATCAATGGGTTTCCATTGGTTTAATCCCAAACTATATTTTGCCATCAATACTTTCCTCACTTTGGAATTGATATCATCCCAGCTTAACCTGTTTTCAGCAATTGCTTTTTTTACGGCTTCAATGGTTTCCGGTACACTGGCAGGCAGGCAGAGCATATCATTCCCGGCTATTAATGCTTCCACCGATATGGTTCCGCCCGGAAAATATTTCGCCACTCCTTTCATCTCCAGTGCATCGGTAAATGTGAGGCCATTATAGCCCATATCTTTTCTCAATAGATCAGTTACATTATTTTTTGAAATAGATGTGGCCCTGTTCGCCGTATTATCAATAGCAGGAATATAGAGATGAGCGATCATCACACTGCCGATACCTGCATCAAACACAGCGCGGAAAGGAACCAATTCCATTGAATCTAATTGCGCAATGCTTTTATTGATAACCGGAAGATCGAGATGGGAGTCCACATCCACATCGCCATGACCCGGGAAATGTTTGGCGCAGGCCATGATGCCGGCATCCTGCATGCCTTTCATATAGGCAACGCCAAATGCTGAAACCTTTTCCTTGTTTTCTCCAAATGACCGAAAGCCTATCACAGGATTGTTAGGATTGTTATTGATATCAACCACCGGCGCATAGTTCACATGCACACCGATGCGTTTGCACTGTTCGCCAACCGCCAGGCCCATCCTGTACACCAGGTTCTGATCATCCATGGCGCCAAGAGTAAGCTGGTATGGATATTTTTTTACACTGTCCAATCTCATCCCGAGCCCCCATTCGCCATCGATCGTTATCATCAGCGGTGTTTTAGCCATGCCCTGGTAATAATTGGTGAGATTGGCTTGCCGGATCGGGCCTCCCTGGAAAAAACAAAGTGCCCCGACATTGTATTGCTGAATATCTTTCACCACTTTGGCCACATGATCGGGACCAAGGTTAGAATGCGCCCTTATCACCATTAATTGTGCGATCTTCTGATCATCATCCAGGCTGTTGAATACACTGTCCGCCCAGTCCTTTGCTGACAATTTACTTTTATACTGTGCCGATGAAACGGATGGAATTGCTAAAGAAAAAAATAAAATGGCTCTGAATAATTTCATAATGTACCCGTTTATAATGTCTGCGAATGGATCTTAAAATTAATCCTTTTGATGCAAAGCTT
>DATHDV010000017.1:0-3904 GCA_035318845.1 Chitinophagaceae bacterium | reverse complement strand
GAATGTTTTTTTGAAGCAATGATCTTATTCAACTCATCTGTAATTCTTTCCTGGGAAATGATTTTTATCCGTTCGGCAGAATCTTTTATTCCCTGCCATGTCTTTTCTTCTATTACAAAGTCCAATTGCGTAGCAAACCGGATACCCCGCATCATACGCAGCGGATCATCGCTGAATGTTTGAACAGGTTCCATCGGTGTCCGGATGATCTTGTCATCAAGGTCTTTCACTCCGTTGAATGGGTCAATGAGTTGGCCAAAATTCTCTTTGTTCAGGCTTATGGCCAATGCATTGATGGTAAAATCACGACGGTTCTGATCATCTTCCACTGTTCCTGCAGCCACTTCCGGCTTGCGGGAATCGGACCGGTAACTTTCTTTGCGGGCGCCTACAAATTCAAGATCAAACCCATCGCTGGTTATGAAATGAGCCGTTCCGAAATTTTTGAAAAAATCAACTTGGGGAACGGGATCAAAATGTTTGGCAACTTTTTTTGCCAGTTCAATTCCATCGCCGATACAAACAATGTCAATGTCTTTGGTTGCCCTCCCGAGAGTCTTATCTCTTACGAATCCCCCGATCAAATAAGTTTCCATTTCCAGTGCTTCAGCAGCATGGGCGATCTTTTTTAATATATGCAATTCCTGTTTGGTGCAATTAATTTTCATAACCTGGGCAAAGATAACTTTATGAAGGGACAAGGCACAAGGCTCAAGGGGATCAAGGTCTGATTACGTTTATAGTGCCGTTTTTCCATTTGATTATGGAGGAAGGTTTGGCCATAGTTACGTCATCTTGCCTGTATCGGACGATATAATCAACATTTTTTTTAATATCGTCGGCAATACTAACAAAATTATCTGCAACCGGTTGCCCCGAAATATTTGCTGAAGTAGAAACAATTGGCTTCCTGAATCTTTTGATAAGATGTTTGCAAAAGATCTCATTACAGATACGGATGGCAATGCTCCCGTCCCTGCCAATCAAATTTTCAGCGAGACCGATAGCGCCATCGTAAATAACTGTTGTTGGCTTTTTTGTTTTTTCTAAATGATCAAACACCCCCAGGTCAGGCGCTGCCACATGATTCAATACATCTTTTTCACCGGCAACCAATATGATCATTGCTTTTTCATCAGAACGTTTTTTCAATGTATAAATTTTTTCCACCGCTTCTGCATTCGTAGCATCGCAACCAATTCCCCAAACCGTATCGGTTGGATACAGGATAAGACCGCCGGTTTTTAACACCAGCAAACATTGTTCTATATCTTTTTCAAAATCCATATTCTATTCTTCTTTTTCCCCGCATTAAAATGCAGGGCTATGGGTTCACCACACCGATTTATAAACATTCATGACTGATTCAGCGCTTTTATGCGGCGTAAAATTTTGCGCATGCTGCCAGCCCTTCTCTATCATTGAAGCTGCAAATTGTTTATCGGTATAAATTCTTTTCATGCCAGCTGCTATTTCTTCTGCACTCAAAGGATTTACATAATATGCCCCTTCTCCCCCGGCCTCGGGCAAACAGGACACATTAGAAGTTATTACCGGCAGCTTACTCCACAAGGCTTCCAGCACCGGGATGCCAAATCCTTCAAAGAAGGAAGGATAGATCATGGCAATGGCTGATTGGTAGATGGCGGGGAAATCAACGGCCGATTGAAATGATGAGGATGATCCCGCCGATGAATTTTCCGAGAGAAATACAACCTTGTTCTCAATCCCGTTTTGTTTTATATAATCCTTCACCTGCTCTTTGTATTTTCCACCATCACCGATAACGACTAAAGGAATGTTTAATTCATTCCGGAGCAGGAAAATTGCCTTGCAGATATTCAGGAGGTTCTTCCTTTCGATGACCGATCCTACATATAAAAAATATTGCTCCGGTAATCCATACAATTCTTTTACTTTCCTTTTCCCTTCCTCACTTACGGTTTTGCCAAAAGCAGGGTTGCAATTTTGATAACAAACAACGATCTTTTCTTCTGCCGTTTTATAAAATTCAATGATATCTTTTTTGGTTTGTTCGCTGATGGCAATTACTTTATCAGCATGCGCACAGGCATAACGGAATTTTTTATTGTAAATTTTTACATCAATAGAATTATACTGTTCCGGGTGTCTTTCATGAATGAGATCATGAATAGTAACCACTGATCTAATACCTGTCTTTTGAATTCCAATGGGGATCTCATGACTTAGGCCATGATAAAGACCGATCTTCAGCTTTTTCAGATCCTTTTTTACCCAACTGCTGCGCCATGCTGAATGGAATAATTTATTTAAAAGATCTTGCGGCAAGATCTCGAAAAGATTATTGCCCTGTATCCGGAACCTGTTTGCCGGTGTTGGGTTAAATAAATAATAATTATGCTCCGGGTAATATGCTGATAACGCATGCAGCAGGTTACGGCTGTAATGCCCCAACCCGGTCTGGTTGTGAAAAGCCCTTTTAGCGTCAAACCCGATGTTCATATTAGCAAATGTAATTGGGAAAAGTCCAATTGGGAAATTGGGAAATCTAATCCCGGCAATTTCAAAATTTCCCAATTCCAAAATTTCAAAATAAAAGCAGATTTTCGCATTATGAAAGAATTAATACTAGAAGCATGGTCCAACCGTGAATTATTAAAAGAAAACAAGTACAGCGATGCAGTAAGGGCCGTGATCGAAGAAATAGATAAGGGAAGACTGAGATCCGCCTCTCCCACCGATACCGGTTGGGTAGTGAATGAATGGGTGAAGCAGACCATCCTTTTATATTTTGGCATACAGCAAATGCAGACCTGGGACCTGGAGCCATTTGAATTTTATGACCGGATGTTGTTAAAGAAAAACTTTTCAACGTTGGGTGTTCGCAGTTTGCCGGGTTCTGTTGCGAGATACGGTGCCTATATTGGTAAGAACGTGGTATTGATGCCTTCCTTTGTAAACATCGGAGCCTATGTAGATGAAGGAACGATGGTGGATACCTGGGCCACTGTAGGAAGTTGTGCACAGATCGGTAAAGCTGTACACCTGAGCGGCGGTGTTGGTATTGGCGGTGTACTGGAACCCTTACAGGCTTCACCTGTTATCATTGAAGACGGATGTTTTATCGGCAGCCGCTGTATCGTGGTGGAAGGTGTGATCGTTGAGAAAGAAGCGGTGCTTGGTGCCAATGTTGTTTTAACCCAATCAACAAAAATTATTGATGTCAGTGGCGCTGAACCAAAAGAAATGAAAGGCCGGGTGCCGGCAAGAAGTGTGGTGATACCGGGTTCTTATTCCAAAAAATTCCCGGCTGGTGAATATGGTGTGGGCTGTGCATTGATCATCGGTCAACGGAAACCAAGCACCGATCTGAAAACAAGTTTGAATGATGCATTGAGGGATTTTAATGTGAGTGTGTAAAAAATTAGGAATAAGAAATAAGTAATAAGGAATAAGAAAGTGTAGAAAATTCCGACTTTTTCATTCCTTATTTTTAATTCCTTATTTCTTATTTATATTTGCAGCCCTCTGCCCGGGTGGCGAAATTGGTAGACGCACTGTCTTCAGGTGGCAGCATCCGAAAGGTTGTGATGGTTCGAATCCATTCCCGGGCACAAAGACCCTGACACGAAGTGTCGGGGCTTTTTATTTGACAGCGTTACAAACTTGTTTGTAAAAGCAGGCAAATAAAAAGACCAGTACCGCGATAGCGGGACAGGGGATTTGGGTAAGACCACCTAAAAAGGATCATTGAAAATAATCCATTCCCGGGCACAAAGACCCTGACACGAAGTGTCGGGGTTTTTTATTTGGGTATGTGCAAAGCTTGCTTTGCTAAATGAACAAATAAAAAGACCAGTACCGCGATAGCGGGACAGGGGATTTGAGTAAGACCCATTATTATTGGATCAGCGTAGCTAAT
>DATHDV010000016.1:0-35480 GCA_035318845.1 Chitinophagaceae bacterium | reverse complement strand
GAATTAAAAGATTGGTTTAACCTTCTGCACAATCATGCAGTCTGGGCTTGTGCCGGAGTGGGTATTATTGGTATTGCCACGCATAACCAGGATTATACCGATATGGCATTGTACGGAACGGCGAAAGACGGGAAAAGAGGTTTTATAGCACAGATGGATAATCTTTTTTCGCCGGATGGATATTATACAGAAGGACCTTATTACACCCGGTATGCTATTCTGCCTTATGCATTATTTGCTAATGCGCTGAATAATTACAAGCCCGGCTTAAAAATATTTGAACACAGGGATCGTATTTTACTAAAAGCTTTGCGGACCTGTTTGCAGCAAACAAATACGAACGGTTCTTTTTTCCCATTAAGCGATGCATTAAAAGACAAGGATTATACATCCAACGAGCTGGTAACTGCGATTGATATTTTCTGGAATATTTACGGCCCGGATACTAATTTTCTGTATGTAGCCAGGCAACAAAACAGGGTGATGCTGAATACAGGAGGAGTAGCTATTGCAAGCAGGTTAACTTCCGGAAAAGGTGTACCTGCTTATTTTAATTATAAAACAATTGAAAGTACAGACGGAACAAAAGGCGATGAGGGAGGAGTGAGTTTTATCAGGAACGGGATTACCAAAGATCTGACGACGCTTATTTTCAAATATACATCCCATGGGCTTTCTCACGGGCACTTCGACAGGCTGAACATTAATTTGTTTGATAAGGGGAATGAGATCTTAACTGATTACGGATCTGTCCGTTTTATCGGGGTTGAACAAAAATATGGCGGCAGGTATTTGCCTGAAAATAAAAATTATGCTGCACAAACCATAGCTCACAATACGATTGTCATTGATGAAGCCAGCCAATTCAACGGGGACGAAAAAGAGGCTGAAAAATATCATGCTGATAAACTATTCAGTAATGTGTCCAACCCGTTAGTGCAGGTAGTGGCGGCAAAAGAAATCCATTCATATAAAGATGTATCACTGCAACGCACATTATACTCTTTGCAATTGCCTGATGGGAAAAAAATGATTGTTGATGTTTTTAATACCACAACATCCGGGAATCACCAGTTTGATCTTCCTTTCCAGTATAACGGGCAACTGATCAATACGTCGTTTACCTATCAGTCTTTTACCAAAAAACAGGAAATACTGGGAAACAAAAACGGTTACCAGTTTCTATGGAAAGAAGCAGAAGCTATGGTGGCAAATACAACGGCCCAATTTACATTCCTGAATGCAAAGACCTATTACACTATTTCAACACTTGTTGATGATACAACCCAGTTATTTTTTACCCGTAGCGGGGCTAACGATCCTGATTTTAATTTAAGACGTGAACCGGCATTTATTGTCAGGAAAAAGGGACAAAGCCGGTCATTTATAAATGTATTGGAGATACACGGGAAATATGACCCGGTCAATGAATTTTCATCCAATGCCTATCCTTCCGTTAAGCAAATAAAATTATTAGAGCAGGATGATCAGTATACAATTGCAGAAATTATAGTTGGAGCAAAGAAATTAATAATAGCACAATGCAATAAAGATTTTGATAATAAGCAAGTACATGCAGTACCGGGCTTTAGTTGGCCAGGACCTTTTATGGTTTTGTACGACGGAAAAAAATTGTAAACAGATTAAAAAATAAGCAATGGGAACAACAGAAACAACAAAAGTATTCATTGAAAACAAAGACATCGAGTGGCATCAAACGGATAAAGGAGTCAAGAGAAAGATCATGTCTTATGATGATAACCTTATGGTGGTAAAAGTAGCTTTCGAAAGAGGAGGCATTGGTTCATTACACAAGCATCATCATTCACAAATAACACATATTGAGTGTGGAGTATTTGAAGTAGAAATAGGAAAAGAAAAGAAGGTCCTTTCAGCGGGAGATGCTTTTTATATTCCGCCGAATGAGTTGCATGGCGCTGTTTGTTTGGAAGCCGGGATATTAATTGATGTATTTAGCCCGATGCGTGAAGATTTTATCAATGGCAAATAATTGAATTTAATAAGCAAAAATGAAAATTAAAGGACTCCGGTGGTGGATTATTGGGCTGATCGGTTTGGCTACTGTGATCAATTATGTTGACCGGAGTGCTATTAATATCATGTGGCCGTATATCTATAAAGAATTCGGAATTGCAGACGCTGATAATAAAACGGTGTTGGCGCTGATCACTAATTTTTTCATGGTGGCTTATGCTATTGGCCAGAGTGTTACCGGAAAATTGATGGATGCAATTGGTACAAGGATCGGGATGGTTATTACCATTTCAGCCTGGAGTATATCCATAGCGCTGCATGCTGTTGCAAGATCGATCCTGTCGTTTAAAATATTCAGAGCGCTATTAGGTATCAGTGAGGCCGGTAACTGGCCCGGGGCGACAAAGAGTAACGCAGAATGGTTTCCGGCAAAAGAAAGGGCCATCGCACAGGGCATTTTTGGAGCCGGAGCTTCCCTGGGTTCAGTTGTATCTGCTCCATTGATCGCAGGTTTTTTTCTTGCATTTGGGTGGCGGTTAACTTTTGCAGGTATAGGTATCCTTGGATTCTTATGGATCATTCCCTGGCTGATCATAAATAAAGCAACACCGGATAAACATCCCTGGATCACTAAAAAAGAGCAGGATCATATTTTGGACAATAAAGCCGGCGCTGATATAATTCCAACTGTTACCAAAGTATATACATGGAAACAATTATTGAATTTTAAAAACACATGGGGTATTATCACCTCCCGTTTTTTCATTGACCCGGTTTGGTGGATGTTCCTGACCTGGTTACCTACTTTTTTGAAAGAACAATTTGGATTTGATATTAAACAGGTAGGAGCCTTTGCCTGGTTGCCTTATTTGTTCGCAGCTATTGGCGGCCTGATGGGTGGATTTTATTCTTCAAGGTTGATAAGACGGGGTGTAGAAGCACCTAAGGCAAGAAAAAAAGCCATCAGCATCGGATGTGCATTGATGATCGCTGCATTAATTGGTATTGTTTATTACCTGGACCATTTAAAAGAGCATATTGATCTTGCCATTGCATTGATCAGTGCTACACTTTTTGGATTTCAGTTTCTCATCAACAATCTCCAGACCCTGCCTTCTGACTATTTTAACGGAAAGAATGTCGGTACTGTCGCCGGCATGGGCGGAACGGCTGCTGTTGCAGGCACTGTGATTGTTACCATGCTGGTACCGGTAATTACAAAAACAAGTTATGCCTCATTTTTTATTTTGGCAGCATTGTTCGTGCCCATAGCATGGATATGTATCATGTTTATCGTTTCAAAAAATAAAGATCGTTCTGTTATTTAATTGCAATTATTTATGAATATTAAAAGATGTTTTATGAAAAAAATTTTATTTGCTGTGACCCTTTTATTTTCTGCAGGGATCATGTTTGGCCAAACAACTTATTACTGGGTAGGTGGTACCGGCCCAACCAGTTATACTGCTAACAGCAACTGGAATACTCAATTAAATGGTGGCGGCACAGCCAGGTCAGCAGCCGCTGCTAATGACATTTTAATTTTTGACGGAACCAATGTAGGAGGCATCGTGCCCACAACCGGTCTTGTGACAACTACAGCCACATCTACCAATTCCGGGAGGTTGATATTTCAAAACGGAGCGATGGTAATTTTAGGTCGTGCATCTGCCGGGAGTGCTGCTATTACCATCAATGGCGATGGAACTGCAGCAGATGATCTTCTTGTCAACGCCGGTTGTACACTTACCCTGGGGATGGCGATTTACAACTATGATGTATCCATTATTGTTTCAGCTACTGCTACAGCATTGATCAACGGAACTGTTTATCTGAGTCCACTTTCAAATTCAGTACATACCAGGAGTCTTATTACAGCATTGGCTGTTAATTCAGTTGTATTTGGAACAGGTTCAGCCTGCCATATTACTGATTCTATCGCCACTTCCGGTTTTAATGGTTCTGTCCAGGATGGCATCGTATTCAGAACAGGGGCTTCATTATATTATTATACAGGCAGAAGCCCGATAGGCAGCAGTTCGACCGTTCAATTCACCAATTTCGATCCGGGGAGTAATTTATATTTCATGCGTACGAACCTGAGTTATCTTGATGGAATAACCGCTTATTCCAGTTCATCATGGTTTAACCGTAAGAACCTGGGAAATGTTTTTTTTCAAAATGGGGCAACTATAATATCAGATGGGCCATTGGACAGAGCGGACGATTTTACAATTGATAATGGCTGTTCATTCAGGACACATACAAGTGGTGTTACGCCTATACTGGGTAATCTTACCGTCAATGGAACTTTAGACGGACCAACCGGCAGCACAAATATTGTCGTAATGGGGGGCAATTCACCCCAAACTATTTCAGGTACCGGTACTATTGATCTGCCATCTTTAACCGTTGCTAATTACAGTAATGTTACTTTGGCCAGGTCAGTTAATGTTCTTACAGGTACAGATATCTTCGGCAAAATAAATTTTGGAACAACCAATCAACTGACCGGGCCAACCAGTTTTACATCAAAAGTTAATGGTATTGCTACTTCTATCACCGGTAGTACTGTGGCAGGTTCATACAGAATATCCAATGTTGTTGGTACGTTGACAGGCAACACCGGTTTAGCTGTTTCGGGAAATGGATTGGCTGTAAACAGCAACGTAACAGGATTTTCTTCAGGTAATGCGGTCGTACTGCTTTCAAAACCTGCAACATCAACTGTAACGAATGCCACATTTACTTTTTTCAGTGATACGGCGACAATGGTTACCGCCAATGCTAACGGAATGGATTCATTAACCGGAAGCGTCGTGGTCATAGGCAATAAAAATTACCAGGCCGGAACAAATTATATTATTAATGGTGCGACGACCAAACCTTTTGGCATCAGCTCAGGTTCATCTAATAGTATGATCGATGCAGGCTTTGTTGAAATAAATGCAAATGTTACAGTTAACCGGGGAATAAATATTTACAATCATTTATTGATAAATGGTAAACTTACTTTACGTCCGCTGGACCTGGTTCATATTTTCCCCAATGCTGTTATTACGGGGACTTTCAGCAATACAAAATATATAGCAGCGGACTACAATGCCGGAGGTCAGCAAAGCATGATCCGGGTTGATGCTATCAGTTCTGCTACAACCATTCCTTTGGGAACAACCGTTCATTATCTTCCTGCAACCATTACACCTGTTTCTGTATCCGATTTTACAGTTGCAGCATTTACCGGTATTACTTCCAATGGTATGATAACCGGTACACCATTAACAGCGGTACAGAAACAACAGGTAGTGGATGCCGTCTGGAATATAAACCGTGTCAATGGAACAGGAAATGCAACGCTCCAGATCAATTGGCCAACTGCATTGGAAGGTTCCACTTTTACTACTTTACCTAATACTGATATCGGAATGATAAAAAATAATGGCAGTTCATGGGACCTGCCAATCGGTACTGGAAATAACACAACAAATATTGTAACCGCCACATTTTCTTCCTTCGGATCTTTCGGAGCGGGTGCAGTGCCACAAACCAATCCTTTTATCTTCAACCCGCTTCCCATAAAGACATATGGCAATCCCGATTTTAACGGGGGCGCTACCAGTTTAAATACCACTCAACCTATTATCTATACCAGCAGCAACCCGGCCGTTGCAACCATTGTAAGTGGTAATATTCATATAACAGGTGCCGGCACATCCGTGATCAATGCTTCTCAGGCCAGTGATGGATTTTATCCGCCGGCAAGCGTAAATCAAACCTTAACCGTAAATAAAGCTCCGTTAACAATAAAGGCTGATGATAAATCTAAATTCGAATTAACAGCTAACCCGCCTTTAACAATCACCTATACCGGTTTTGTTTTAGGAGAAACTGCATCTGTTCTTTTAACGCAGCCTACTATTTCTACGACAGCTGTGCTGGCTTCTCCTCCCGGAACATACCCGATCACAGTAACCGGGGCAACAGCTGCCAATTATATCATTACACATGTCAACGGGACATTAACAGTCATTGCAAAATCAAATCAGACAATCACATTTAATACCCCTCCGACAAAAACCTATGGGAACCCAGATTTTGCAGCAGGGGCAACCAGTACAAATAATACAATTCCTATAACATATACCAGCAGCAATCCTGCAGTTGCAACAATTATTGGAACCAATATTCACATCACGGGTGCAGGAACTTCCACCATCACTGCATCACAGGCAGGCAATGCCGGTTTCAACCCCGCTCCTGATGTAGCCAGAACGCTGACGGTTAATAAAGCTAACCTTACTATCAGAGCAAGGGATACAGTTAAAATAACCGGGCAACCAAACCCGGTGTTCACGATAACTTATACTGGCTTTGTGTTGGGTGAAACGGTGGCTAACTTAACCACGCCTCCGGTGGCAACGACAACGGCCGTTGATAATTCTGCTCCCGGTTATTATCCCATAACCCTGTCGGGTGCTACATCTTCCAATTACAATATCATATACACCAATGGAACATTGACTGTGCTGCCATTAACGGGTACAGGTTTACAATATCTGAATGCATACCAGAATGCAAATGGAAATATTACGGTAAGGATCTATTCGCCTGATTCACGCCTGGCAGATATAATCATTTATAATATGCAGGGTATGTTCCTGGCAAGGAAAAATATCTTAATGCACAATGGGTTTGCGGCCGTTGAAATTCCGGCCCAAACATTAGCATCAGGTTATTACGTCGTAGCGGTAAAGGGTGATGGAGTGAAATTGGAAAAAATAATTCATTTCTTAAGATAGCATGAACCTGTTTATGAAAAAGACGTCTTTATTTTTGTTGGCTATTTTATTGATATGTTGCAAAACATCCAATGTTATTGGTCAATCCGGTAAGCCAATAGTATTTGTATTAAACGCAAAGGTGCTGGATAGAAATAAGACCAGGATCAGGAATAATGACCCGGGGGTAATAACGGCCTATAAGCAACTGATCAAAGATGCAGATAAAAAAGCAATGGAGTTTGAACCGGTAAGTGTACTGGAGAAAACCGCAACGCCACCCAGTGGAGACAAACATGATTATATGAGCCTGGCTCCTTATTGGTGGCCTGATTCTTCTAAAGCAGGCGGTCTTCCTTATATAAGAAAAGACGGACAAACCAACCCGGAAGTAAAGGACTATAAGGATAAGGATAATATGCCAAAGCTTTGTGAGAATGTATATATGCTTGCGCTGGCTTATTATTTTTCAGGTAACAACAGCTATGCTGAGCATGCGGCAAAATTGTTACGGACCTGGTTCCTGGGTCCGGCAACAAAGATGAACCCCAATATGAATTTTTCGCAGGCGGTTAAAGGTACCAATGATGGCCGTGGTGCAGGATTGATCGATTCCCGCCATCTTATAAAGCTGATCGATGCTATCGGATTATTGAAGAGCTCCAAATCATGGAAAACGGAAGATCAAAAAGGCATGCAAAAATGGTTTGCTGATTTTCTGAACTGGATGCAAACCAGCAAAAATGGACTTGACGAACTGGATGCTCTCAATAATCATGGCGCATGGTATGATGCACAACGTTTGTCCATGGCTTTATTTATTGACAGCAGCGACCTGGCTAAAAAAATTATCCTGAATACAGAACATCGGTTGGATACACAAATTGACAAGGATGGTTTATTCCCTGCAGAAATGGCCCGCACTATTTCCATGCATTATACCTGCTTTGCGATGGATGCTTTTTTCAATATTGCCCATATGGCTGAAAGGACCGGCATTGATTTTTGGAATTATACAACACCCACCGGTCAATCATTAAAAAAATCTTTTGAAGTGTTGAAGCCATACCTGGTCCAGGAAAAAGAATGGACAGGTGAGCAGATAAAAGAATTTGATGTTGAGGAAGGCTATGATATTTTGATGAATGCCGCTGAATATTTTAAATGTAAGGACTGTGCCCAGGCCGTACAGAAATTAGCTGGGGATAAGGGGCCCCGTTTACGTATCAACCTGGTATACTAAAATAAAATTTTTATAAATATTAAAAAATGCTATTATGAAAAAACTTGAGTGCTTGCTGATCATCCTGCTTCTGGCAGGTGGTGCTGTAATTGCCCAAAAAAGAGTAATTACAGGTAAGGTTATCAACAAAAATTCCAACGAACCTTTAGTTGGTGTCAGCATACTCGCCGATAAGCAGAAAGGAGGAACCACTACCAAAACGGATGGTTCTTATTCTATTTCGGTAGATAAGAATGCTACTGTATTGATATTTTCTTCCGTGGGTTTTACCACCCAGGCAATTCCGATCGGTGACAAAACAACCATTGATGTCACGTTGGTTCCTGCTGCTATCACAAATGATGAAGTGGTGGTGATCGGTTATGGTTCGCAAAAAAAATCCAGTGTGACCGGGGCCGTTTCTAAATATACAAACGACAGGTTGGAAGAAACTCCAAATTCAAGACTTGACCAGGCATTGCAGGGAAAGATTGCGGGAGTGCAGGTCCAAAATCTTTCTTCCGAAGCAGGTTCAGATCCTAAAGTAAGGATCCGGGGAGTTTCTTCCATTACAGCCGGGGCCGATCCGTTGGTAGTAGTGGATGGTCACCCGTTATACGAAGGATTATCATTTGTAAATATGGCTGATGTGGCTTCAGTCGAAGTATTGAAAGATGCAGCATCATCAGCAATTTATGGTTCACGGGGTGCTAATGGTGTTATTCTTATTACTACAAAAAGCGGTAAGGCCAATAAAACAAAATACAGTGTTAAGTTTTCTACCGGGTTTAAAGAAGCCTATGAACTTTATCCAATGATGACCACTACCGAATATACCAATATGCTTTTTTATGAAGCGGCTTTAAAATTGAAAGATGCAAGTATACCGCCCCCGACCCTGACCCAGATTGCTTCAACAGCTGAAAGGGGAGCTTACATTATAGAAAATGATTTGAGAAAAGGAGTAGGAACTGACTGGCAGCATGAGGCCATAAGAAGCGCCAGTGTAAAAAACCTGCAAATGAGTGTGTCGGGTGGGAACGCCGGAGTAAAGTATTATATCTCGGGTGGATACCAGGATGATCAGGGTATGATGTTTCATAGTGAATATGAAAGGTTTACTGTAAAAGCAAAACTGGATGCACAACTAAGTAAAAAAGTAAAATTTTCATTCAACTTTAATCCTTCTTATATAAAGAGGGAAAGACCGTCTGTAAATTATATAGATTTTGTAAGGTTCCAGTCGTACATGCCTGTATATGTGGATGCATCACTTGTGAATTTTATAAGGCAAAACCCTACCTATGCAAATGTGCAGGTGGGAGATTTTGCACAGGCGAATATGTTTAATGCAAGGGTTTATTCCGGTATTATGCCCGACGGCAGTAATTGGGTCAATTCATCGCCCGTTACTCCTTTCAGCACTTCGAACAATACGCCCAAATCGGCCATGGAGACCAGGAAGATCACTACGAATGATTACAGGGCATTGACCTCTGGTGATCTGACCATCAATATACTCCAGGGACTTGATTTTAAAACATTGGCCAGTGTATTTGTGCATTATACATCAGGTTTGGATTTTGCCAAGAGAAATTCAAACAGGCAGGGCGATGTTAACAAAGGAGTTTATACCAGTACATTGTTTGTGGATGTATTATCTGAAAATACATTTACTTATAAAAAACAAATAAAAAATCATTCCATTGATGTGCTGGCCGGGTTTACCGCTCAAAAAACCAGTATCAGGAATGAACAAACCACCGGGCTGGATTATCCAAGTGATAATATTACAACATTGAATACGGCCTTAACTATTGACCAGGCGAATACTTTTAATAATAAGATAAAAAGAGGGTTGCTCTCTGCGCTTGGAAGAATTCTATACGGCTATAAAGATAAATACCTTATCAACGGAACATTCAGGGCAGACGGCAGTTCTTTCTTTGGACCGCGGAACAAATGGGGGTACTTTCCTTCCGTTTCTATAGGTTGGGTGGCCAGTAAAGAAAAGTTTTTCCAAAAAGTAAGCTGGTTAAGTAATTTGAAATTCAGGGCTAGTTTAGGCCCAACCGGAAATAATAATATCGGCGATTATTTATTTGTTGACCAGCTTTACGCTACCAACTATGCATTTGGTTCAGGCAATGGAACAGTAGCAGGCGGCCAGGCTATATCAAGGACTATTCTTTCCAATCCGGACATTACCTGGGAATTGACCAACCAGCTAAACATCGGTGTTGATGTTTCACTTTTCAAAGAGGCTATTTCATTTTCTGTGGATGTTTACAGGTCTAAAACAAAACAACTATTGTTAGCCCAGTCATCACTTGGATTTACGGGGGTGCCCAGCTTTATCAATAATATTGGCAAGGTTGAAAATAACGGAATTGAGTTTGAGATCACTTCGAATAATATCAGGAAGAAAGATTTTAAATGGACCACATCTGCCAATATTGCGCATAATGAGAATAAAATATTACAATTGGGAGCAGAAGCTTTTTTACTGAACCAGGGCGAAAGAACTGAATTATATATGAACAAGGTAGGCGGGCCTTTGATCCAGTTTTTTGGTTATAAAACAGATGGTGTTTGGCTCTCCCAGGCAGATATCACCGCTGCACAAACAGCAGGGTTAACAAGCAGTTTGCCCGGTGTGTTTGTTGCAGGTGGCCTGAAATTAGTTGACATAAATGGTGACAAAGTATTAGATGCTAATGACCGTACGGTCACTGGTAATCCATATCCTGATTTTACCTGGGGTATCGCCAATAACTTCACTTACAAGAATTTTGATCTTAGCTTTTTCTTCCAGGGAGTGCAGGGTGGCAGCCTGATAAACGGGGATGCTAATTATAATGAAACAAAACGTTACAATAAGAATTATAATCAAAACCGGTGGCTCAGTCCGATGTTTCCGGGAGATGGAAAAACACCTTATTCTACAGTTGGCTTTAACTGGATGCTGACTGATTATGTAGTTGAAGATGCTACTTATTATGCTTTGCGGGAAGTATTGGTTGGTTTCACACTACCGGATAAGTTCGTAAAAAAGGCCAAAATAAGTTCACTGCGTTTTTATTTTTCGGCACAGAATCTTTTTTTCCATTCAGCATCAGGTTACAGGGGCATCAATCCTGAAGCAAGATTTACATCGGGGCCGTATGCTACCCCGCTTGTTGATGGTTATCAAAGAGGAAGTTTCCCCATGCCAAAAACATTTTTATTTGGCGTTGATTTAAATTTTTAATTGTAAAAACAAAGTTGTTATGAAAAAAATACAATATGCGGTCATCTTTTTTTACATAGCGTTAAGCTCATGTAAAAAAACGATTGATCTTTACCCGGAATCAAACCTGAACACCGCTACTTATTACAGCAATATTGATGAAGTGAAGGCAGGTCTGACTGCTTGCTACAATGGCTTACAGAGGCCTATGTACCGGGAATGGCAGTTTACAGAATTGCGTTCAGACAATTCATACCAGGGATCTACGGGCAGTACAAATTCATTTAACAGGGATTTGAGTGACCTGGATGAATTTATTCCCGCTACAACCAATGATGCCGTTTACCAGTATTGGCTCGATTCATATTTTAATATTCGCAATTGTAACATATTGCTGCAAAAATTAGGTGTGAGTTACAACCCGTCTTCAGGCGCTATCAGCCTGGCAAGCATAAGCATCCCCATCAGTGATTCAATCAGGAAACAGTTTGCAGGAGAAGCGCTATTCATCAGGGCGCATCACTATTTTAACCTGGTGAGATTATATGGAGGAGTTTTTTTGGTTCATACTCCTATTTCGCCGGCAGAATCGAAAACGATGAACCGTTCATCTGTTGCTGATATATATAAATTAATTGTAGCTGATTTAACGACTGCTTCATCCTATATGAATAATTTAAAATTCAGCCAGATAGCGGCGGAAGATAAAGGCAGGGCCACATCATGGGCGGCTAAGGCATTACTGGGAAAAGTTTACCTGACTTTAAATAATAAACCGAATGCCATCACACAGTTGCAGGATGTTGTTACTAATAGCGGCTACAGTTTGCAGTCTACATATGCAACTGTTTTTTCCATATCAAACGAAGTAAACTCAGAGATCCTTTTTACCGTTCGCTATAAAGCCGGTGGATTAGGCTTGGGTTCAAGTTTTGGAAATGATTTTGGGCCGTTAAATAGTGGCTCCGTTGTTATTAATGGTTCTGGTCGTGGCTGGAATACACCCTCAAGCAGTATAGATTCTTTTTACCTTGCTGCAGATTCAAGAAAGGCAGTTAACATTTCAAAATATTTGCCCGGTACTCCGCAGGAAGCTATTTATGTAAAAAAATACCTGACCCCCGTTGTGCTTACCGATGATGGAGAAAGTGACTGGCCCATTATCCGTTACGCAGATGTTTTATTAATGCTTGCCGAAGCGCAGGGAAACACCAGTTCAAGTGTAGGATATATCAACCAGGTGAGAGTGAGAGCAGGTCTGGGTACGATTGCTTCTCCCCAGCCAACTGTTGCAGCATTTGAACAGGAACTGGTTGATGAAAGAAGAAGAGAGTTTGCATTTGAAAATCACCGGTGGTTTGATCTGGTCAGGTATGCTACAACATTAACCACGATAAACCCGATACAGATAATGCAGGCACATTTTGCTTATGAATATGCCAGGCATTACAGCACTTATCCGGCGCCTACACCCACATTGGCATTTTTGCAGGCAAGCATTACACAGGCAAAGTTATTATTACCGATACCGCAACATGAAATTGATACCAACACACAATTAGTAATACCACAAAATCCCGGGTATTAAAATATTTAGTTTAATACAATGAAAAGACTGGATCTTATAAGCATATTTTTTTTAGTATCTGTTTTTGCAAAGGCGCAGGAAAATGATTCAGTGATCACGTACAAACCTGTTGAATATCCGTCAGGCTATTCTGCCAAGTTGGATGTTGTTTATACTAAAGTAAAGGATTGGGAAGGCAAAATGGATCTGTACCTGCCTGCCAAAGACAAAGGATTAACTCCAATTGTAATTAATATACACGGCGGCGGGTGGAACCATGGGGTAAAAGAATCACAAACGGGATTCAGTACATTTTTTAAAGCAGGTTTTGCAGTGGCAAATATGGAGTATCGTTTGACCGGGCAGGCAACAGCGCCGGCGGCCATTGAGGATACAAGATGTGCGCTGACCTATTTGATAAAACATGCGAAAGAATTAAATATCGATATCAATAAAATTGTTATCATGGGCAGCAGTTCCGGTGCTCACCTGGCATTAATGGGAGGATTATTAGGTAATGATCACCGGTTTGACGGCAACTGTAAGGGTGTTGAAAATATCAAAGTCGCTGCCATCATTGACAAATATGGCATTACCGATGTTTGGGATTGGAGCTATGGACCAAACATTCGCAGCAAATCTGCAAAGAATTGGCTGGGAGATAAGGCAGAGGATAAAAATTTTGCTGCATCCGTTTCTCCGATGACCTATGTAACAAAAAATAGTCCACCGGTTTTTATTGTGCATGGTGATGCCGACCCTACCGTTCCTTATCAGCAATCTGTTGATCTGTATAAAAAATTATTGGAAGCGGGTGTGAAGACTGAATTTATTTCCGTTCCCGGGGGCTTACATGGCAAGTTCGACAAAGACAAGAACAGTGAAATAAATAAAGCTATGATAGAATTTATTAAATCAATTCCGGCATTTGGTCTAAAATGAATTTGAATATGGTGAAAAGCTTAGTGATAGGAATGTTAATGGTATTGAATACCATGTGCAATAAGAAATCATCAACTGACCCGCCGGTACCAGTAACATCACAAGAAGTTACATTGAATGCAGACGGGCCGGGTAATACCTACGAACTGATCAACAGTGTGCTGGCCCCGGGATTTGATGCAGTGGAAAATCCCGAATGTGTACATGCTTCTTTTGGACGACATATTGCTGAAGTGTGGGACCCCGAATTAAATAGTTATGTTTTTGAATTCTATATTCATGTTACACCGGATAATGACCGTTGCATTGCATTTGACCGGCAGCGAATTGAGATCAAGACATATGACCAGTCGCCGGAAAATCTTATTGGCACAATTGGAGAAACAATTACATACCGGTGGAAGTTTAGATTAGCACCCGGCTTTCAACCGTCATCAAGCTTCACACATATTCACCAGGTAAAACCTGTAAATGGCGATGATGGAAATCCAATATTTACATTAACGGCAAGAAAAGGAAGCCCGGATAAACTGGAATTGATACATGACAATACCACGAAAGTAGCCACGATCGACCTGTCTCCACTAACGGGAGTTTGGATAGAAGCAACGGAGAAGGTCAAAGTAGGTGCTAACGGAACCTATTCAATGGTTATCAAACGGGTGAGTGACGGCGCAATCTTACTTTCCTACAATAACAATAACATCATGACCATCCGGCCAAGCAATGATTTTATCAGGCCCAAATGGGGAATATACCGCAGCCTGAATAACCCGGGAGATCTGCGGGATGAAAGTATCCGTTTCAATGCTTTTAGTATACAACAACAATAGTGAATTTGTTTGCTCTTGTCCGATATTCATTGAAGATCTATTTGCTATGCAGACAATGAAAAAAGAATATGATAAATTTCAGACTGGATAATAAACTAGCCTTGGTCACCGGTTGCAGCAGGGGAATTGGAATGGCAGTTGCTGCTGCTCTTGCAGTATCCGGGGCAGACATTATTGGCGTAAGCAACCACATGCCGGAAAAAGGGAGTGAAGTTGCAAACGCAGTGGAAGCAGTTGGCAAAAAATTCTATCCGTATTCTGCAGATTTTTCAAACAGGGATTCTTTATATGCATTTCTCAATAAAGTAAAGGCAGAGCATCCGCGAATTGATATACTCATTAATAATGCAGGTCATATCATGCGAAAACCTCTTGCAGAACACCCCGACGAATATTGGGACACCATTATTGATATTAATTTAAATGCACAGTTTATCATTGCAAGAGAAATTGGAAAGCAGATGCTGGAACAGAAAAGCGGAAAAATTATTTTCACCTGTTCATTATTAAGTTTTCAGGGAGGGATTAACGTTCCCGGCTATGCTGCCAGCAAAGGAGCTATCGCTTCTTTATTAAAATCATTTGCCAATGAGTGGGCTTCCAGTGGGATAAACGTAAATGGGATTGCCCCGGGTTATATTGCCACAGACAACACAGCACAGCTTAGGGATGATCCTGACCGGAGTGCTGCTATCCTGGCAAGAATTCCTGCAAACCGATGGGGTACACCGGCTGACTTAACGGGTGCTTATGTTTTCTTATCTTCTTCATCTGCAGATTATATTAATGGCACTATTCTTACCGTTGATGGCGGGTGGATGGGCCGGTAAATCAGCAATTTTATCTAAACAAAAAATATTTTATGCAAATACGGTTTCAAAATAGCCCTGCTGAGACAAAACAAATGGATACTGAAGAACTCCGCAAGAATTTCCTTGTCGGTAACCTGGTGCAGGCTGATACAATACAATTGGTTTATACTCATTTCGACCGGGTGATTATTGGTGGCATCAAACCGGTTAATAAAACTTTAGTCTTGCCTGATCACCCGGAACTTAAAGCAGATTTCTTTTTGCAAAGGAGAGAAATAGGTATTATTAATGTTGGTGGGGCAGGGGTCATTTTTGCGGATAAAAAGGAGTTTCCGATCAATAAACTGGATTGTCTTTATGTAGGTAAAGAAACCAAAGAAGTAATATTTAAAAGCAGGAACAGAAAAGACCCGGCCATTTTCTACCTGCTGTCTGTGCCCGCACATCATAAATACCCGAATAAGCTGGTGACTAAAGAAAAAGCATCCCCGGTTAATCTTGGAGATAGTGCAACGTCGAATAAAAGGATCATTTATAAATATATTCACCCCGATGGAATTAAGAGTTGCCAGTTGGTTATGGGTTTAACATTACTTGCTGAAGGAAGTGTTTGGAATTCTGTTCCGCCACATACGCATACAAGAAGAATGGAAGTATATTTCTATATGGATGTGCCTGAACAGCATCGTGTATTTCATTTTATGGGTGAGCCGCAGGAAACCAGGCACCTGGTGATGGCCAATCATGAAGCTGTTATTTCTCCACCATGGTCGATGCATTATGGTTGCGGGACTTCTAATTACGGATTTATCTGGGGGATGGCCGGAGAAAATCAGGCTTTCACTGATATGGACCCTGTTCCGGTAGCGGAAATAAAATAATAAAACTATTTTGGCTCAATACATTTCGATTGATGCTTTATTTTTTTGTTGGTATGTCGCTCGTGCGGGCAAGCCCGCATCGCTAACAAATAAAAAAACCTCCCGCTATCGCTGAGAGGTCTTGTAGCCCGTACGATAAGCAGGTGATTTTGAATTCGTGGTCAAATATCAACCGGTACAACCTTTCTGAAAGTCCACAACTTTCCCACAGTTGACTTTCCTTGTTCTTGTTCCTTCAGTATGCGTTACTTGAACGGTACTTTTTCAACCCTTGTAAGAAGTTGGGTCTAGAGGTGATTTCAACTGAAAAAGCCTCTTTGACATTTTTATGACTGACTTTACAGAATTTCTGTAGCTACATGGGTTATTGTATCCGTAAACAAACAAGAAGAATATGTACCATGTCAAAGCCCGCAAGAGAAAATTAAAAGACGGTAGATACAGCTGGTATCTTGATCAGCACATCAATCGTGTAAGAAAGCCATTGTGGCTTGGGATTTTTACAGTTGACCCCAAAACACCCATGGACAGGATAAAGAATAAGGAGGCAATGGAGCTTATTCAAAGAATTATCTTAGAAAGACAGCGATCCTTTATTCAAAACAATTATGGTCTTGAAGAAAAAGTCAAATCAAACGAGAATTTTATTGATTATTTCAAAAATTATATTTCCTCTCATAATCTTTCCGACGTTCGGATGTTCATAAGTGTTTTGAATAAGCTCATCGCTTTTAAAGGCTCTCTCAAATTGTATTGTTTTGAGATAAATGATGCCTTTTTGGAAAAGTTTAAAGCATATCTGGATGCTCATTTAAACGGCTCAACACCGTATAACTATTTGAAGAAACTCAAGAAAGTGCTAAAAGAAGCAACAAAAGACAAATTGTTTAGGGTAATTCCTGGAGAGCATTTTGTAAACACCAAGAAGAAAAGCAAAGAGAAGGATGTTCTAACACTTGAAGAGATCAATATATTGAAAGAAACCGAATGCCCAAACAATCAAGTCAAACTTGCTTTTCTTTTCTCCTGTTTTACTGGGGTACGCTACTGTGATGTGAATGTTCTTTGCTGGAAAAACATAAAAAGCGATAGGATTGAGATTGTTCAAAATAAAACAGGCGAAAAGGTTGAAATCCCTCTTAATGATAAATTAAGAGAACTTGTAGGAAATCGTAAGACAGATGACTGTAAGGTATTCAGATTACCAAGTCATACCAGTTGTTTGACATCTTTGCGAAAATGGTCAGAGAAAGCAGGAATAGGCAAACGACCGACTTATCATAGTAGTCGGCATAGTTTCGGGACCAACCTAATAGGCAGCGGCACTGATGTTGTTACCACATCAAGACTAATGGGACACACAAGCCTGCGATACACAAATGGCTATATCCGAATAAGCGAAAAATTTAAACAAGATGCCATCAATCGCCTAACGACGACCTTCTAATATCAGGAAGTTTCAATCAGTACGGAAGATTCATTTATTTTTTTCAAGTTGAGTTTGACACATTTTGTAAATATGCGAAGAAAAAGGATTACTAGGAAGCTATCAACACTTGATAGCTTCCTTTCACCCAAAATCTTTTGTAATGTCAAATCCAACAATCAAACAAATCCTGCTGGACATTCTCAATGCATCCAGACTTTCAAAACCCTTCCTAACAATTAAGGAAGTCAGCCTTTACACGGGACTTGCTGTCAGTTACATTTACAAACTCTGTTCAACAAGGCAAATCCCCCATTACAAATGCCCAACTGGCAAGATGTTGATTTTTAAGCGATCTGAAATCGATTCTTGGTTGACCCAATGTAAAGTTGATGTCTTGAAATCTTAATAGTAAGCGGTAAATATCCCCTAAAATCTAAAGTTTATGATAGACACAATAACAATGGTTCTGGAACCTGAACAGGTGAAAGGATTTGATATTGATAACATAAAGGCGAAACTTCATCCCCATAAGAATATCAAGGCTGAACTAAACCCTGATGTGTTTATTGGAAGAATCAATAACCTTATAGTAAAGCATAAGAATGGGAGAATATACATTACAGGCAGTCTGCCCAAAGTGCTCAATGGAAATAATCTTATCATCCCCAGTATTGATGAAATACTTGCCTTGCTTCAAGCAATTACTGAGGTTTTTGAACTACCAATAAAACTTGCTCGTATTGTCGGAATTGACATTGGGTTCGACTTTGAAATGAATCAACCTGTCAAAATATATCAGGATTGTTTTCTTGACACCCCGGGATTTTTCAGGTACAAGCATAATAACTCTATTTATTACAAAAGAGATAACTATACACTGATATTTTATGACAAAACAAAGGAAGTGAAGAAAAACAGATATGATGAACCCACCTCCAACCTCCCAAAAGGGTTTGAAGACAAGCATATATTGAGATATGAGATCAGGTTTCACAGCAGGGTGGACAACCTATTCAAATTCGGGGTAGTTCGCACCTTACTATTACATTCCACAACTTTCAGAAAAGCTCTTTTGGAGAAATGGAAGAAACATTACTTTGATATTAACAAGGCAAAGAATTTGATACTTGGTGATCAAATCAAGAATGCACCGGATTTCAAAAAACAAATTGCTTTGAATGGAATTGACAAATTGGGAGGAAGAAAACGTTTGATGGCAGCGGTGAAAGATCACCGAAATAATGGAGTAATCACTCCTAAGTCGTATGAATCAATACAAACTTGGTTAAGGAAAATATCTAAAAATGATAATCAGTTTGCAGAAACAGATTACATCGTTGAATTGAATCAAAAGGTATCCGAGGTGATTGAGTTTTAAAATGATTTTAAAGCATCAAATTTTGACGATCTTTTTAGGTGATGATAATTCCATTCGGCATTAGATCTTCAAAATTAAGCATCAAACTTTTGCGAATTCGGTATTTAGAAATCTAAAATCCAAAAATATGTCAACAAATTCAAAAAGCCCAACTCGATGCAGGTTTCGTATGTGGTACAGAGGTGCGGTGCGAGTTCACGTTTTATTAAGAAAAAATAAGCATTATCCAAATTTAAAATGCATTTAAAATGATATATAATACACAAATTGAGGATTATTTTAAATTCCGGGCATATCAAGAATCTGGATTTATTCGCATTTTAGTTTGTTATTCTTGGTATGGTATTCACAAATCATACACTATCGGAACTGATAGTCGTAATGTTCTCAAAGAGAAACTAAAGAATTTATTTACTGATAAATTTTTTGCTATATATGAAAGAAACCGCTTTGAGGCGGGTGAAGGTGTTTTTTGGAGTTGGGTAACAACTAATGGAAAAACTTACCTTTTTAGAGAACCAAGTCTAAAACGTCTTGAAATGGCAATCCTCAATATTAAAATTTTCGATTTAAGAAAACATAGTGAGTATTTAAAGAGTGAACAATTTGAAAATATGCTTGCAGAACATTCAAAAAAAACACATGTCGCATTTAGTTTCAAAGTAGAATTAATGAGTGGAGAAACACTCTATAATGTTGACAAAAAAAGAAATTTGTGGTCAATACTATTATGTTAAGATTAATCCAGGGTATGGATGCAGATATAAAAGCGTTGGAAAGGGGCATCAAATTTTGACGGTCTTTTAAGGCAGGGATAATCCCAACTCCGATTAGATTGTCAAAATTTGTCATCAATTCGTTGCGAATCGGAATGACGAAACCCGAATTTATTTCCTGCCTTTGGTTTTACGTTTTTTCAAAGCCTCAGCGGTAGGCTTGTCCGGAAAAAAATCTTTTGGTGAGCACTTAAATTCTTTGGCGAGATGGTTGATGTGGTTCATATTGTATTTGGCTGGGTGGTTGGGACTTTCCACCTGTCCAATATAACCACGAGAGAGATCAAGTAGCAAGGCCAGGTCATCCTGAGAAAGATTCATCTCAAGCCTCTTTTCCCTGACTTTGTTGATTACAAACTGCTCAAACTTAGTCTTGAATCCTGCCATCGAGGCGAAGGAAAGAAAAACCTTTACCCTGCTTGCCTATATTTATATAAGCAAATTTTTCTAACTTAGTCTTTGAAAATCAAATCATGGTATTCTTAAAGTCATGGTTTGCTGTCAAACCCATAAACCTCAAAATCATGTCCACAATTTGCCTTCAAGTCTTTGCTTTAGATATATCAAAAGTGAGAAAAGTCATATTGGTTTCATGGATTGTTTGCCTGAACTTCTGTTTTGGAATTTCAGCTGCAGGCCAGACGATTAGTAAAAGTGATCTTTCTGAGTTTAAGTCAAATCTCAAATGGGAGCTTAAAACCAATTCTAATACATCGGCACTTGGATTTGGGGTTATGCAAAACACTCTTATTAGAATGTCAAAAAGCCCAACTCCAATTGAAGTATTGGCAGCTTTGGAAACAGTTACCGATGATACAAATTTGTTTGATAAATTTCTGTATGAATGCGTTATGAGCCAGAAAAACAACAAAGATGTTTCAGAACAGGTGCTATATAAATTCTGCAGGAGTTATTCTCTTGCAATCAAGTTGTATGATTATGTTCAGATCAAGTATGGGAAGCTTTTAATCAAGGAATTGAAAGAGATAAGAGAAAATGAAGAAAAAGAAAGAATCGAAAAGGAAAAGAAACAAAAACTTGAAGGAGAAAAGGAAAAAGCAAGAATAGAAATCGAACAAAAAAAGGAAGAGGAGGAAAACAGGGTTTTTGATACGGTTGATGTAGAAGCCAGCTTTCCCGGTGGAGACAGCGCATTGAAAAACTACATTAATAGCGCATTTCGGGGGCAAGTAGCAACAGATAATGGTGCGCCCACTGGGAATTACATAATCACAGTTCAATTTATTGTTGATAAGCTTGGTGGGACTACTGGGTTTAATGCTATTTCAAGCAATGGCTATGGCCTGGAAGAAGAACTGATAAGGACAATCAGGAAAAGCTCCAAATGGATTCCGGCACTGCTAAATGGCAAAAAAGTGAAATCCTTTCAAAGACAAGTCTTTACGCTTAGTATTCAATAAGAACCATCCTAAGAATTATTTGGATTTCGTTTGATATTTAGTAAATTTAGAACCTTTCGCTACAAGCCATAACCTTTTACTATGGACAACAATCTGGACAACCTCAAGAGGCTTCTTGAAAGCATAAAAACAATTGGTTTTTTTGGTAGATTATTTAGTTGGAAAAAGATAAAAAACCAATTAATTGATGCTTCAACTGATCTTCAAAAAGTTATTACAAATTCAGAAAATTTACGGGAAACTGTTTCCAAACTTGAAGTAACAACAAATGGTCTTAGCAAAGACCTGGAGCAGGCAAAAGAAGAATTAATCAGAAAAGATTCAGCAATAGAAAAACTGAATTTAACTATACAGGATTCAGCTTCCAAAATATCATCATATACTTCTGATCTTTCAGCCGCACAAACAACTATTAAGAACCATGAAGGTCAGATAAATAGCCTTTCCTCTGATAATAGGTTATTGTCAGAAAAAAATACTCAATTCACCTTAGATAACAAAAAACTCGCTGAAAATGCGGCAACAAATACTCAAACAATTACTGACTTGACCAAACGGAAAAATGAACTTGATATTGAATTGGCTAAAACTCAGAGAGATTTGAATAGTGTTCAAATAGAGTCAAGTGAGATTAAAAAGCAAAATACGCAACTGCTGAAAGACGAAGAATTCAGAAAAGAACAACACTCCAACTCATTAGCTGCTTTGCAAAAAATACAGGATCAAATACAGAACGAGAGATCAAAAGAGATTGAGGAGAGAAATTTGGCTGGAATTGAAAGGATGCGAAAACTCAAGGAAACGTGGAGTAATCATCAGGAAGCTGTAAGCATCGCAATAAAATCACTCTGTCAGAAACATACTGTGGAGTATGTTATAAAGGTTCCATTCAAAGGAGATCCTGATAATACTCTGATGATTTGTAACGAACATGTAGTTTTTGATGCAAAGAGTCCGGGGAGTGATGATCTGACGAATTTTCCGAATTACTTAAGAGACCAGGCTGAAAAAGCCAAGAAATATGCAAAGCAGGAAAATGTCAAATCAGATATCTTTTTTGTCATTCCATCAAATACCCTTGAATCCTTGGAGGTATTTGTGCATAGGTATAGTGATCATAATGTTTACGTTATTCCCGTACATGCATTGGAGCCTATCATTTTAAGCCTCAAAAAAATTGAGGAATATGAATTTGCAGAGCAATTAAGCCCAGAAGACAGAGAAAACATTTGCCGGGTACTAGGTCGATTTGCTCATCTTTCTAAGAGAAGGATACAGGTTGATAGTTTCTTTGCGAAACAATTTATAGAGCTTGCATATAAGTGCGAAGCTGATTTACCGAAAGATATATTGGAAAGTGTTATTGATTTTGAAAAGGCGGGTGTGCTCAATCCTCCATTAGAAAGGAGAGCTAAAGCAATTCCGCTTGCAGAACTCGAGAAGGAGAATAAAAAAATTAATCAAGATGCTACAGGAAGGGGAATACTAATTGCTGACGAAAATATATCTAAAACGTTAAATGATTTGCCACTATATAAAACAACTAATGACTAGCTATTACTAATCCTAACACACAAAATTATCAATAACCAAAACTACACTTATGACACAAATTGAAGACATCGGTGAGGTAACCGAAAGCAGAACCTTTCATCAACTTGGAATTTTAGTCCTTGACGGTAGCGGCTCTATGGCTGCAATCGGTGACGGAAACATTTCATTAGCTGACAGTGTGAACAGAGCAGTCAGAGAGTTTCTTGGCTATTTCAAAAACAGTTCAATCGCAAATAACTTTTCTTTTGCTGTAATTACTTTTGATGAAGATGCAAAAGTACATACTCCTATAACTGAACTTTCAAAAGTTGATGACTTTGCAGACTATAATCCAATGAATGGACATGGTGGAGGAACATATATTGGAGGTGCGTTAGAAGAAGCAGAAAAATTATCAAATCAATTTTTGAGCAATCCCGAAGCATCAAGTATTCCCCATGACGTAAGAATAATAGTTATGTCTGACAGTGAGTGTCAATATCCTGATAAGACCAAAGCGGTTGCAGATAGAGTGAAGCAGAATGACAAAATAATGCTTTGTAGCTCTCTTTTTACTCAAGCTTCAAAAGCAGGAGATAAGGGAGTTGGTGAAGCAAAAACAGTTCTTGCAGACATTGCAAGTGCAGCAAATCTTTACAAAACAACTTACAAAGAAACAGACCTTAGACAGTTCTTTATTTCATCAATGTCTGCTAAAAGAAAATTTGGAAATGAAAAATGATGTTTATGAAAAATCGGTTTTAGCCACCGCAACAAATACGAATAAGTCAGAAAACCAAGACAACAAAGGCGAGTTTGAAGGAACACACTTCAATTCAATTTTCGTTGCTGATGGTTTAGGCTCATTTGTGTATCCCCAACTTGCATCTGAAAGGGTAATTGACTTTTTTAAAAGCCGAGCAAAAGAATTGAATGATGTTGATGTTAAAGGATACCATTCAAAGTTTAATGAGGTGTTCAAACATGCAAAAGAAAAACTAATTGGCTACGCCAATGAGAATATGAAAGAAGAAGATAAGGAAACACAAAATCTTTATGGTACTACTGCCATTGCAGTTTTTGAAACGGAAGAAAAAATTTCAGTTGCATACGTGGGCAACGGTGCTGTGTGGCACATAAGAGGCAACTTCAATGATTTCCCTGCTTCATATCACTATCCTTGGAACGCAGTTAATTACTTAAATCCGCATACTATTCCAGAAGGAGGCAAAGAGGCGCTTTATAGATTAATCTCTAACAGTTCGAATTTTTCAGAGTGCGTTCCTACTTCTATTGAAATTGATAAAGACAGAAGCGTTGGAGAAATTATAATGATTTGCACTGATGGAATTTATTCAGTCGACCAAGTGAAAGCAGGTAAAAATGAAAAAGGTGTTTGGGTAAGGTATGAGCCATCAATGTTGAAATTTTTCGACTATCTAAAAGAATTCTTTAAAGCAAATCAATACTACAGCAAAGAATTTATTGAGCAAATGCTAAATAAATATTTAGAGGAACTAAAACCGACACTCGATGATGATGCCACGATTGGAATTTTAATTACTAAAGAAGCATTGAATTATCAAAATGAAATAAACTGGTTAAAGAACAATGAAAACAATACAAGTAACCAAGTTTAAAACATCAGAATTAAATCCTGAATTCAATTCTGTTAAGTCAATTGACATTGACAATAATCCATTTGACAGTGGAGCATTTGGAGAAGTATATTTCTGTAATTCTGTCAATGGAACAGGAATTGCTTCCAAGCAAGTGGTTAAAATATTTATTGACGATGGTTCGGGAAGTGCAATAAGAGGCTATGAAACAATAAACGAACTGCAAGACCAAATCATTAAACATAATCAATACTTAGCGCAGAAAAATGAAAAACCAATTCAACAAATAAATGCTTTAGGTGCATTGCCTCAATTTAGTTATGAAGGAATTTTAAACGGCAAAAAAGTTTCAGGTTATTCTGCAAATCTTCTTCCAAAATCAGACTGGATGCTATTTGGGCAAATATTTAATGAAGAAGATTTAAACAAAAGAAAACAACTTAGAAATAATTTTTATAACCTGCCAGTTGACCACCGATTGAAAATTGCTTTCGATTTGGTAGAAGGGTTTTCTCATTTAGAACAAATGAAATTTATTTATGCCGACTTAAACCCAAAGAACTTTTTTGTCCATGAAAGAGAAGGCAAACTTTGTTTGATTGATTATGAAGGTGGAGCAATAAATGATAATCCAGAAACCTACGGCAAGCCAGGAGAATGGCTTGCCCCCGAAATTCAGGAGCAACTACTTAACAGCAATTCTCCAATAATTAAAGTTGATTTAAATACTGATACTTGGGCGGTTGCTATAGCAATTCATTTTATGCTTTTCAACTTCCATCCCCTTTTCTTTTTAAAAGTTAGAGGAAGAAATGAAATGCAAGAATATTTCAGAAAAAATAAATGGTATCATGCCGATAAAAGTAGTCCAAATTTCAGGTCAGAACTTGCAGGAACTTATGATTGGTATGTAAACAAACTTAATACACAAATTTCACCTTCACTTGTAACAGCATTTTCAGATACAATAAATAACGGTTTCACAAATCCAAACAGAAGATTAAGTTATAGGCAATGGTTAAGAGCGTTGGGAGCATTAATGCAACCACCAACAATTAAAAACTTTACTGCTGACAGGCAAATAATAATTGGTGGAGTGCCTATTATTTTAAAATGGCAAGTTGACAAAGCACACACAGTAACTATTGACAACGGAATTGGTGATGTTACTGGAAAAAATGAAATAAAAGTAAGGCCAGATAAAAATATTACATACAGCATAAAAGCAGTAGGTCATTTTGGGGAAGTATCAAAGTCAATTGACATAACAATTTTCCCCACACCATTAATAGAAAGCTTGAAAATCCCAGCACCAGATTTTCACTCCCAAGTAAACATAAATTCTATTTCGATTTCATCTCCAAAAATTAATGTTTCGATAAAGCTTGAAAAAGATAAACTGACTGAAATTCCTAATTCATTTATTAAACTAAATGAAGATTTTCAACAAATGAAGCCTTTGTATAAAAGACAGGAAGCCTTTTGGAATATTTCGGATGTATTTGACAAAATCAAAAAATCATTACAAACATGATAACCGAATTCCTATTATTCTGCAGCGGCTCAGACAAAGAGATAATCGCTAAGTGTCCTAAGTCAGAAAGAAATAAATATGCTTCAATTGGAGCTACTGTTTTTCTTACCGGACTATTAGCTGCCATTTCAAGCGGCTATGCACTTTATACAATTTTCAGAGGCGAAGAGTATGCTCTGTTAGCAGCAATAATATTTGGATTAATTTGGGCAACTGTTATTTTTAATCTTGACAGATACATTGTTTCAAGTTTAAGAAAAGAAGGTAACTGGAAAAAAGAATTACTTCATGCTTCACCTCGTTTCATTATTGCCATACTCATTTCACTTGTTATCGCAAAACCCCTTGAAGTAAGAATTTTTGCAAGCCGAATAGAGCAACAAATCCTTGAAGATAAACGCAACAAACTTGCAGAAGAAAAATTGAATATTGATAAGTTGAATGATTTGACTAAGCTTGAAAATACAGTTCAGGAGCAAAATGTGCAACTAAAACAGCTTGATAGTTTGAGGCTCACAGACCCTCCAACAGATGAATTCAAATCATTAGTTCAAAACAGAAACCAAGCATCAAACGACTTGGCAAGAACTTCACAAATAAACAATACGAAAATTGCTAATTATAATTCGAGAATTACTTCAATAAATAATAACACTGATAACTATTATAAAGACGAATTTGGAGTTCGAACCACACTTCGCCCTGAATTCAAAAAAGAAAAAAATGACTTAGCATATAGCCGAAATGTTTTGATAAATGAAATTAAATCAAAACAGAAAAAAATTGAAGATATTGATACGGACATAAAAAAGGCAAGGGATGATTATAAGGCAACAATTGCTCAAAAAATAAACAATCAAAATGCTGACATTGAAAAGACAAAACTTAGCAAAGGAGAAGCAGATAGTATTGCAAATATTCAGATGAATGAAAGCTATCAAGTAAAAGAACGTAGCTATACAAATAACTTCATTACTCAGGTTGAAGCATTAGGGCATTTAAATTCCGAACCTTATACTACAATGTGGTGGACAAATATTCTTTTAATGTTTTTGTTCATTACTATCGAAACTGCTCCAATAGTTGTCAAGCTGCTTACAAAAAGAGGCCCGTATGATGAATTACTTGACCGAATAGAATATGAACATTACCTGGAACAACAGAAAATAATTTCTGATAAGAATAATGAAGTAAATACTCTCCTCACAGAAATTCAAGAAATGAACAAGTTAAAAGGAGAAGTACGAATTAAAACAGAGAAATCGAAGCTTGATGCCGAATTAAAAGCTAACGAAACATTGCTAAACGAAATTGCAAAAAAACAAGCTGACTTAGCAAATATTGCAATTGATAAATGGTATAATGATGAACTTTCTAAATTGAAAGGAAATCCAACCTACCAATACGCACAAACAAAGCAGGCAGCGACATTAACTATAGAAGATAAACTCTGGAAAGCAACTAACGTAAGAGATGAAGTATTTTATCTTTTCAAAAATGGGCAGCCGATTAACAATGAACTGATTTATATTGAAAACGGAAAAAATCACAAAGGAAGTTGGGAATATTTGACAAACCATACGCAAATCAAAATAAATATTTTGAGTAATGCTGAAGTTTATACTATTGAGAGTGTCACAAAAGACTCGGCCAGACTTAAATCAGCGACCAATTTTTATCTTGAATTAACAAAAGTGTAAGTTATGGCCTTCTTTTTTTAGACGTGTTATTAACAAGCCTATATGTTTAATGATCTAAATAAAATCAATAAGGGATTTAAGAAAGGGTTTAAATCTGTTTATTATGCGAAGGTTCGGTGCCCTGTTTGTAAAGAAGTGATATATGCCAATGCTTTAAAATGTCCTTATTGCACAACAGACTTAACGAAAGGGATATATAAAAGCAGAACAAAATGGCAAGGCGGAGCAATGAGAATCCTATTAATGTTTTCAATACTTATTGGTGTAATTATTTGCTTATCAGGTGCACCAGTAGTTGTAGGAATATTAGCAATTCTCGTTTTATATGGTGCAGGTAATATAGTCATCCAAAAAATACAAAGTTTCAGAAATTATCACAATAAATGAAGTATTACAACTTACATATATGAATACTGACATTGAAATAAGATATAGCACACTTCCTCTGAAAATAATTGAAGATTTTCCCGCAAATTTTCGAAAAACTGAAATAACTGTTAGAGTTATAAAAGAGGAAGAATACGACAACTTTACAGGTGGCCCAGCTGATCTAATAATTTACATTCATAAACATCTTGAAGAATTTATTATAGGCGGAGTAACCTATGATATTTTAAAATCTTCACTTCAAAGGATTTGGAGAAAGCTTGTCCAATACTATAGAAAAACAAAGGAAAAGATTCATGAAGACAAGAATTTAATTGAATTGAATTTTGAAGTGAGGCAAAACGGGACAATCGAGTTTAATTTAATGGGAGATATTGACGATAAAAGCATTGATAACGCTGTTGACAAAATTTTTGAATATTTAAGAGATCAAGAAAAGGCAAATAAAGATTTGAAAACTCCAGACTTAATGGATGCTAATTCTTCCAAGCCAAGAATAAGGATGGTCTATGATGCCAATAGCAACTCTTGGCAGCCTGTCAATTTCACAGAAATGTCGAAAAAATTTGAGGAGTTAATGCGGGAGATAAGTCAAAAGTTTGACAATTAAAATTCAAATACTGACAATGAACTAATCTTTTATCATCATTCAAAAGAATTATTATGGCAGTTTTATGTAGATGCGAGGATCATCCTCCAAGAAATAATAGGAAATATGTATATACTCACACAACTGAGCCGATTGGCTTTCCAAACACTTCATCAATATGCGGGAATCGGAAATGTAATAACATAGGCCTTATCTATATGGACAAGGCGGCGGTTGCTCAATACGCTGCAGGCAGAAGGATTTTTAATTATGCAACTTGGGTTACCAAAGTAAGGGTAAAAAACATACAGCCTAGGAAAATCAAACCGAATAAAACCTAATCTTTATAGCAATTGTAGCAAAATAAAAATGCACTTTTCTCTCGTTAGTTAGCATTAAATCCCTCTATTTAATTTGTAAAAATGTAGTTCAAGAGGAATAGATTTACTGGCCGATTCGGGATCGAAAACGGCCTATAAAAACCCAATTGAATCACAGATACAATTTTGAATCATAATGAATGAAGAAGAAATAAGAGGAAAAGTATTATTGCCTTTTTTGCATGACTTAGGAATCGAACTTTCTGAGATTTCCTTGGAAGACACTTTTACAATCAGACTTGGGAAATCAAAGCATAAAAATACTGGTAGATCGGATATCCTTTGTAAGAGAAATGGTAAGAATTTATTCATAATTGAGTTGAAAAATGATTTCATTTCGATTGATCAACAAGATATTGACCAAGGAATTTCATATGCGAGGCTTCTCAGTGAGAATATTGCCCCGTTTACTATAATTACTAACGGAAGAACTACTAGAATTTTTGATTCTATTTCCCGAGAAGAACTAACTGGTAAAAATATTTCCGGGCTGTCGAGTTATTTCCAAAATAATTATTCTCTTTCTTTAGACGTTGATCTACAAATACGGTACGAGGCACTCAAGAATTTTGTTTCTTTTTCATCGGAAAACCTCCAAAAATTTTGCGAATCTCAGGTGCGGGAGAGGATGGGTCCAATCATAGGCAATATTGACAATCCTTTTGCAAAATTTGTAAAAGAGCTTTATGTTCAAAGAAAGGATTTACAAAATGAATTTAATGCCTTTGTAGATTCAGGCTGCTCAACTTTTGCAATTGTTGGTTCAGCTGGAGTCGGGAAAACCAGTGCAATTTGCTCATTGGCTCTTCAAAAGCTGGAAACTGGATTTGTGTTCTTCTACAATGCGGCAATAATAAATAAATCCCCTATAGAGCATATCGCCCAAGATTTAAATGGCGTTTTTTCTAGCAAAATCGAAAGCGAAAGCGTTCTTAAGAAACTTGATCAGTTAGGTATATTCATAAACAAAACGATTCTAATCTTCATTGATGCAATAGATGAAAACATCGATTCAAATTTGGCTATCGAGCTGAGCGAAATCGCTCTTGCAATAAGAAACTTAGAAAAGGTAAAGCTGTGTATTAGCTGTAAATCCAACATTTGGAATAATATTTTAAAGAAAAATGGGTCTCCTACACATTTGTATGAAGAACTCGAAAAGACTCATCAAAAAGTTCAAATGTTGGATAATTGCCCGGCCTATTTCTTAGAAGATTTCACGGAAGATGAATTACAAAGCGTCATTCCATTATATCAGAAAACATTCGGCTTTATCGGGAACATTTCAAAGCCGCTCCTAAAAGCACTGAGAAATGGTTTTTTTCTAAGAATATTTAGTGAAGTATATGGTGGAAAGCAAATACCTCATACTATAAGTGATAAAAATTTAATAAGAAAGTACCTTTTACAATCACTTGAGAGGACTAAGATTGGGTCCGAAGTTGGTTTGAGAATACTGGCTAAGATTGGGATCATTTTTAATACCCATAAATATAGCTCTTGGGACACTTTTCATGACCAAGGACTAGAAGCTCAATCTTTAATTGACAAACTCGAATTGTCTTTAGATGACAGAATCCCGGAAGACTTATTTGCAAGAAATATCCTTGTTAGATCAAACAAAGAAGACTCATATAACATATCCTTCTATTATTCTAAGATTCGGGATTATATCATTTGCTATCATTCTTACCGGCTTGATAAGCTCGATGACAGCCAGTTTTATAATTCGATTAGTGTATTTTATGAAAATCACATTGGCGAAAGCGCAATGTCCTTCTACATTCAGAATTTAAAGGACAGTCATAAGCCTGTACTAGTTCAATATAAAAAAGATAAAGCTCTGGAGTACGTTGAAAGCTATAATAACTATTTAGATGAACACTTCGAGTATTTCAAGGATAAATTTAACCCAGGAACTAAAGGCGATATCGGCCTTTTCCTACCGATAGATTTATTGAAAAGTGATGGATATGCTTTATTCCCTATGGATTTAAGCCCTGGTAACAGAATTCAATATGTTCAGTTGGGTCAAGCCTTTGCAGTCTCATACGATCACAGCATATTTGGCCAAAAAGGAGTAAAAAGTATTCATGCAAGCAATAAAGCGCTGTTGGTTGGAGATCAAAGCAAGCTTCTGAGAGAAGATATAGTCAAGCAGCTTAAAGAAATTTTAAAAAAAGGCAGAATAAGCATTTATAACTCCGATGTCATTTTACGTGAATTAGTATCGACCATTGTTTACTTTTATTATAAGAAACTTGGATATTCATATAAAATAGAGGATTATAATTTGCCAAGATTTGAACTCATTTATCCGATCGACTTAGAAGATTTAAAATCTAGACTTTACAAATTTCGTGTTACCGAATATTATTACAGGCAACATCTAACTCCCGAACAAAGATTAGAGAGTATTGACCGGGCATTACGGGAGGGTTCAAACATCCCTCCGCTAAACATTACCGGAGACTTTCCGCCTTTTGAGGAGCTTTATAAGATTGTTGAGATTTTAATGAGTAGAGGATATACGGTACTTAAAGAACATCATCTACCGACGCCTGATGTCTCAATTCAGGAAATTAAAACTTTGGCAAAAACTAATAATAATATTGATCAAATTAGAGGATTACAATTTACCGAAGAGCAAGCTGAGAGGTATATAGAGCGATTTATCACGCTGATTGATTCTTGTTATCGCGAGTTTGTGGAAACTTGTTTTCCAACTTTGAAAGCTAATTTCCCTTTCTTTCAATCTTGTCCCCATGAATATTTTATTTATAAAAGAGAATTTGACTTACGAGCTTGGGCTGAGCTGGGATATCGTTCGTCACAATCGGGAGAAACAGTCGTAAATTTTAAACAATTCATTTCGTCTGAAGATGCCTTTTTGAGCGGAGAAACGGAGATATTGTGGGCTTTTCCTCTAACAAATAGTCTTCATAATGATTACTATCATATTATTAAAACTATTGACAAATTGAACACCGATAGGCTAGACGAATATTGTGTATTAAGAAATTGGGTTTATAGATTTCTTCAAGAGGATTTGAAGTTCTTTTTTAAGCAATGAAAAGACTAAACGTTACGAGATGAAATCCTCAGGCTTATGCAAACCTTAATATAGAGCTTCAATATGAACATATTGATATTGGCTAATTGCTTAGATTCTGACCTTAGAAAATAAATCAAGGAATTTTAGGGAAATCACCCCAAACTTTCGATTTTAGTCCTGCCGTTACTCGGACGTTACTTAAGAGCAAAAAAAGAACCTTGCACCTGTGGCAGGTACAAGGTTCGGCATGAAAGGTTTAGTAGCCCGTACGAGATTCGAACTCGTATCACCACCGTGAAAGGGTGGTGTCCTAACCCTTAGACGAACGGGCCAATTCCGCTGAAGCTTCGTTGGCCAATGGCCATTGAATCTCCTTTGTTTTAAGGGACGGCAAAGATAGCCTTGCACCAGTTTTTAGCCAAATGTTTTTCCTTTTGTTTTCCTCTGTTACCAGATCAAATTGCTCATAAACCAGTAGCTGCAACAGTACGATTTGTCAAATCTGATACAGTAAAGCATTTCCGGTTTTCATACCTTCGCCCTTCTGCAAAAAGAAGTCCTTTTGACAAATTTTAAAATCAAATTGTATTAAATATGAGCACAGTAAGAGTAGCAATTAATGGTTTCGGCCGGATCGGCCGGCTGGTTTATCGCCAGATCTATAAAATGGAAGGTATTGATGTAGTGGCTGTCAATGATCTTACCAGTCCCAAAGTATTAGCACACCTGTTGAAGTATGACAGTGCGCAGGGACGTTTTGACGCAGAAGTGAGATCAACGGATAATTCAATTGTGGTGAACGGGGATGATGTAAAAATTTATGCGCAAAAAGACCCGGCACAGATCCCCTGGAAAAATCATGATGTGGATGTGGTATTGGAATGCACCGGTTTTTTTACTGATAAAGACAAAGCAATGGCTCACATAACTGCCGGCGCCAAAAAAGTAGTTATTTCTGCACCTGCTACCGGTGATCTGAAAACAGTTGTGTTTAATGTTAACCATAATATCCTGGATGGCAGCGAGACCATTATTTCCTGCGCATCCTGTACTACCAACTGTCTTGCACCCATGGCAAAAGTGCTGAATGATAAATTTGGTATTATAACCGGGATCATGACCACCATTCATGCTTATACCAATGACCAGAACACCCTGGATGCTCCCCATCCAAAAGGTGACCTGCGTCGTGCAAGAGCTGCAGCGGCTAACATTGTTCCTAATTCAACAGGAGCCGCCAAAGCCATCGGTTTGGTTTTACCTGAATTAAAAGGAAAATTAGATGGCGGTGCGCAAAGAGTTCCGGTTATTACGGGTTCATTAACCGAATTAACATCTATCCTCAATAAGACCGTTACGGCTGATGAAATAAATGCTGCTATGAAAGCAGCCAGCAATGAAAGTTTTGGCTACAACGAAGATGAGATCGTAAGCAGTGATATTATCGGCATTCATTTTGGCTCTTTGTTTGATGCTACGCAAACCAAAGTGATGACAGTTGGAGACAAACAACTGGTGAAAACCGTCAGCTGGTATGATAACGAGATGAGCTATGTGAGCCAGCTGGTGAGAACCGTACATTATTTTGCCAGCCTGATCAAATAAGCCCCCATCCCCTGAAGGGGTGTTTGGGAAGCATACAATTATCAGATAATGATTTACCTTAGAGATTCTTAATACATATTGAGAATCTTTTTTTATAATTAATAAATTCTCCGTCGCGGCGGAGGCGGCTTATGTCAAAATTTTCCAGCTATAATTTTAAAGATCAGAAAGCACTTGTCCGTGTTGATTTTAATGTGCCGCTGAACGATAAATTTGAAATTACCGATGATTCAAGAATGAAAGCCACTATTCCCACGATCAAAAAAATATTGGGCGATGGCGGCATGGTGATATTGATGAGTCATTTCGGCCGGCCAAAAGACGGACCTGAAGATAAATATTCACTAAAGCATTTAATAAATCATCTTAGTGAGTTGTTGGGTGGAACAACGGTGCTCTTTGCAAAAGATTGTATCGGTGAGCAGGCTTATCTCACTGCAGGTATGATGCGCCCCGGTGAAGTGTTATTGCTGGAAAACCTTCGCTTTTATAAAGAAGAAGAGAAAGGCGATGTAAAATTTGCAGAAAAACTTTCAAAGCTTGGAGATGTATGGGTGAATGATGCTTTTGGTACGGCCCACCGGGCACATGCTTCAACAGCTGTTATCGCTCAATTCTTTCCGGCTGAAAAAAGAATGTTTGGCCTCGTGATGGAAGGCGAAGTGGCCAGTGCAGAAAAAGTATTGCACAAAGCAAAGAAGCCTTTTGTTGCCATCATTGGCGGCGCCAAAGTGAGCGACAAGATCCTCATCATTGAAAATCTGCTGGAAAGAGCAACCGATATAATTATCGGCGGCGGTATGGCATATACTTTTATGAAAGCAGAAGGCGGAACGATCGGTAATTCCTTATGTGAAGAAGACCGGATCCATACGGCGCTGGAAATTTTAAAGAAAGCGGAAGAGAAAGGAGTTTGCATCCACCTGCCTTCTGATTCAATGATCGCTGATAAATTTGCTGCCGATGCACAAACCTCCATGGCGCCAAGCAATAATATTCCTGAAGGATGGATGGGATTGGATATTGGCGCCAATGCCTGTGAACAATTTGCCAATGTTATCCTGCATTCAAAAACCATTTTATGGAATGGCCCGATGGGAGTTTTTGAAATGCACAATTTTCAGCATGGGACAAAAAGTATTGCCAAAGCAGTTGCTGACGCAACCAAAAAAGGTGCATTCTCTTTAGTGGGCGGTGGTGACAGTGTAGCTGCAGTGAACCAGTTTGGCTACGCTGATAAAGTGAGTTATATCTCCACCGGTGGCGGCGCGATGCTTGAATATTTCGAAGGAAAGATCTTGCCGGGGATTGCAGCCGTAAATGAAGATGATAGATAAAAGATAATAGATAATAGTGCTTTCAGGAAGACACTGTATAAAAGGACTGTCAATGCTTTAAAGAACTATTATCTGTTAGTTATTATCTATTATCTTTTCTTTTCATTTTTTATCTACTACAATGATCTTGTCATCGTTTCCTCCATTACTGGTACAGATATAAACTTTACCTGAGGGAGAAATACAAACATCTCTCATTCTTCCGTAATCATTTCTGAAATATTCATTGGTTTCAATAATGCTGGTATGCGTCCCATCCAGTTTCATCTGGTAGAGCCTTGCATTTTTTAAAGCTACCAGCAACAATGAATTCTTCCATTGCGGTACCAGGTTGTTATTATAAAAATCCATACCACAAACAGCAGCAGTCGGCGTCCATGCTTTAAGGGGCTCTTTTATATTATTGGCGATACAGAATTTTTTTTCACCCGGTTCATTACAGGATCCTTTGACATTTGGCCAGCCATAATTTCTTCCT
>DATHDV010000015.1:0-7340 GCA_035318845.1 Chitinophagaceae bacterium | reverse complement strand
TGGGTACGGATCGTGTAAAAATGAAAGGACTGAAAGTGGTAAAGATCTTTGCCGATAAGAATTACATTTTGGTCAGTGGTTCTGTTCCGGGTTATAACGGTTCAATTGTTTTAATTCAGAAATAATGTACGGGTGTCATTCTTAGCTTGACGAAGAAGACATCATCAAAAAGATACGAAAATGCAAGTTGAAGTTTTAAATACAAAAGGAAAGAAAACAGGAAGATCAGTGGAACTGCCCGAAGAGATCTTCGGTGCAGAGCCGAACAACCACGTCATCTACCTGGCTGTAAAACAATATCTCGCTGCACAGCGCCAGGGTACTCACAAAGTGAAGACCCGTGCTGAAGTTCAGGGAGCTAGCCGCAAACTGCATCGTCAGAAAGGTACTGGTGGCAGCCGGAAGGGTAATATCCGTAACCCGTTATATAAAGGTGGTGGTTCCATTTTTGGACCCAAGCCCCATCTTTACGATTTTAAATTGAACCGTAAAGTAAAGGACCTGGCTAAAATTTCTGCCCTTTCTTATAAAGCAAAAGAGAATGCAATAGTAATTATAGAAGATGTTACTATGGATGTTCCAAAGACAAGAACCTTTATTGATATCCTTTGTAATCTGAAAGTAGAAGATAAAAAGGTCATGTTCATTCAGCCGGAATACAATGATAATGTTGAGTTGTCTTTACGCAATGTTCCATCTGTTTTAGGCGTATTGCTGAGCGACATCAACACCTATGATATTGTAAATTCCGAAGTACTGGTATTAACGGAAAGCGCAGCAAAGATCTTCTCAGAAGAAGAAACTGTCGAAGCATAAATTAAAAAGTAAAAGGAAATGAAACTTTCTGAAGTATTGATAAAACCCATTTTGACAGAAAAAGCAAATGCACAGCAGGATAAACTGCGCCGCTATGCTTTCAAAGTGAATAAAAAAGCAAACAAACTGGAGATCAAAAAAGCTATAGAAGGCTTTTATGGTGTTACCGTGATCAATGTAAACACGTTGGTATCTCCGGGTAAAAATAAAAGCCGCTTTACAAAAGCAGGTGTGATCTCTGGCCGCAAGCCGGGTTATAAAAAAGCTTTTGTAACAGTAGCCGAGGGTGAGAATATTGATCTGTATTCAAACATTTAACCACCCCCATCTCCGCCGGTTGGCGGAGAGTATAGAAAGGCAAACAACCGCCGCGAAGTGTTGAAATAAAACGAAAGCTTCAATTCTCCGCCGCGGCGGAGATAGGGGCAAAAGAAATTGAAAAATGGCACTAAGAAAATTTAAACCGGTTACAGCCGGAACCCGCTGGAGAATCGGGAATGCATATGCAGAGGTTACGACCAATGTTCCGGAAAAGAGTTTGCTGGAACCGAAACCAAGAACTGGCGGACGTAATTCTTCCGGTCACCTGGCTATGCGATACAGGGGTGGTGGTCATAAACAGAAATACCGCATCATCGATTTTAAAAGAAATAAAGCTGGTGTTGCAACGGTAGAATCAATTCAATATGATCCAAACCGTACGGCTTTCATCGCTTTAGTAAATTATGCTGATGGCGAAAAGCGTTACATCCTTGCACCACAGGGATTGCAGGTTGGCGGCAAAGTAGAAAGCGGCGCTGATGTTGCTCCCGAAGTTGGTAATGCTTTACCGATGAAGAATATGCCATTGGGTACCAATGTGCACAATATAGAAATGCAACCGGGCCAGGGTGGTAAGTTGGCACGTAGTGCCGGTTCTTCTGCCCAGTTAACAAACAAAGAAGATAAATACGCCATATTAAAAATGCCTTCTGGTGAGTTGAGAAAAGTGCTGATCAATTGCTATGCTACTGTTGGTGTTGTTAGCAACAGCGATCACTTCCTGCAAAGTATGGGTAAGGCCGGTCGTAACAGGTGGAGGGGTATCAAGCCAAGAACCCGTGGTGTGGCGATGAACCCGGTGGATCACCCGATGGGTGGTGGTGAAGGTAAAGCTTCAGGTGGACAGCCCCGTAGCAGGAACGGTCAGTATTCAAGAGGGTTGAAGACAAGAACAAAAGGTAAAGGAAGTGATAAGATGATCATTCAACGGAGCAGAGGAAATAAGCTCGCAAAATAATTTTCAAATTTAGAAATTAAAATATGGGTCGTTCAATTAAAAAAGGTCCTTATGTAGCCACTCACCTCGAAAAAAAGGTGCTGGCTATCAATGAAGGCAAAAACAAAAAAAGTGTTATCAAAACCTGGAGCCGTCGTTCTACGATCACTCCTGATTTTGTGGGTCACACTTTTGCCGTACACAATGGCAATAAATTTATTCCAGTGTATGTAACGGAATTCATGGTGGGACATAAATTAGGTGAGTTTGCACCTACCCGCCAGTTCAAAGGACACTCGAGTAAGAAAATTGAAACAACAGCATAAAAACTATCCCGCCAAAGGCGGGAAAGAAAAAGAAACAAGAAAAAATGGAAGCAGTAGCAAAATTGAAAAATTACCCGACATCGCCCCGCAAAATGCGTTTGCTGGCTGACCTCATCCGGGGTAAGAAAGTAGAAAAGGTATTGGCTGAATTAGAACATCATCCTAAACACCCGGCTGTGCCTTTGCGCAAACTGGTGTTGAGTGCTATCAACAACTGGAAACAGAAGAATGAAGGTGCTGATGAAAGTGAACTGGTCATAAAAACCATTTTTGTTGATGGCGCAAGGACTTTGAAAAGAATGCGCCCGGCTCCGCAGGGTCGTGGTTACCGTGTTCGTAAACGCAGCAACCATGTTACTGTGATTGTTGACCTGAAGGGAGAAATGGCAGAAGTGAAGCCGGCTAAAGTTCAGGCAAAAGAAAAAGTGGAAACAGAAACAAATGAAACAGCGCCAAAAGCGACAGCAAAAAAAACAAGAACAAAAAAATAATTAACGTATAACCAATAAACATGGGTCAAAAAGCAAATCCGATTGGTAACAGGTTAGGCATCATCCGCGGATGGGAATCTAACTGGTACGGCAGCAAAAAAGATTATGCCGGCAAACTGATCGAGGATCACAAGATCAGAACTTATCTGAATGCCCGTATTAACAAAGGGGGCATCTCAAAAATAGTTATTGAGAGAACATTGGGTAAGCTGATCATTACGATTCATACGTCCAAACCCGGTATCATTATCGGTAAAGGCGGTGGCGAAGTAGATCGTATCAAAGAGGAGTTGAAAAAACTCACTAATAAAGAAGATGTGCAGATCAACATCCTTGAGATACGCAGGCCTGAACTGGATGCTATGATCGTTGCAGATACCATTGCACGCCAGATCGAGAACCGTATCAATTATAAAAGGGCTATTAAAATGTCCATTGCTTCTGCACTGCGTATGGGAGCGGAAGGAATAAAAGTAAAAGTGGCCGGTCGTTTGGGTGGCGCTGAGATTGCCCGTACAGAAGAGATCAAACAAGGACGTGTGCCGCTGCATACTTTTCGTATGGATATCGATTATGCCAATGTGTTTGCATTGACAGTATATGGAAAGATCGGGATCAAAGTTTGGATATGTAAAGGAGAAGTATTGACAAAGAGAGACCTGAATCCCAATTTCGTTGGAGGTAAGAATGAAGCAGGCGACAGAAGAGAAAGACGTGATGAACATCGTGGAGAACGCCGTGATGACAGGAGAGGCGGTGGCGGTGGAGAAAGAAGAGGTGGTGGCGGTGGTGGTGACAGGAGAGGCGGCGGCGGTGGTGGAAGAAGTGGCGGTGCAGGAGGCGGAAGAAGAAGTTAAGAAAGCCGTTAGCTATTAGCTGCGTTGCTATTAGCTATTTTATAAAAGAAATTTTTTGCTGAAGGCTGGCTAACAGCTAAAGGCTAAAAGCTAAAAGCTCAAAAGATGTTACAACCGAAAAGATCGAAACACAGGAAGATGCAGAAGGGTCGCATGAAAGGCGATGCCAAAAGAGGTACAACCATTGCCTTTGGTACTTATGGATTGAAGGCATTGGATCAGCATTGGATCACTGACCGGCAGATCGAAGCTGCCCGCCAGGCGCTGACCCGTGAAATGAAAAGAGAAGGTAATGTATGGTGCCGCATTTTCCCGGACAAGCCTATTACCAAAAAACCCGCAGAGGTGAGAATGGGTAAAGGAAAAGGCAACCTGGAATTTTGGGCTGCTGTAGTAAGACCGGGCCGTATCTTATTTGAGGTAGATGGTGTGGATGAAAAAGTTGCCCGTGCATCACTGAACCTGGCTGCAGGCAAACTACCTATTAAAACAAAGTTTATCAAACGCAGGGACCTTGAAATTGCGTAATAATAAATAAACCGAAAAGCGATGTCAAAGAAAGCAGATTTTGTAAAGAGCATTCACGGTATGAATGAGCAGGACCTAAAGGCCCGGCTGGAGGAAGACAAACAACGTATGAAGAAATTACATTTTGCTCATACTATTTCCCCCCTGGAGAACCCGATGACCCTTCGTGGATTGCGCCGGGAGATTGCCCGTTTGAAAACAGAATTGAAGCTAAAGCAACAGCAAGCATAAAATACGGTTGCTGGTTGCTGGTTACTGGTTCCTGTCGGAGCCAACCAGAAACCAGGAACCAGAAACTAGAAACCAGAAAAAATGGAAGAAAGAAATTTAAGAAAAACAAGGATAGGTGTTGTAACCAGCAACAAGATGGCCAAGACCATTACGGTTGCCATTGAAAGAAAAGTAAAACACCCTATCTATGGAAAGTTTGTAAAGAAAACATCCAAGCTCCATGCTCATGATGATAAGAATGAATGCAGCATTGGCGACCTGGTAAAAATAATGGAGACCCGTCCGCTTAGTAAGACAAAGCGTTGGAGACTGGTGGAAGTAGTGGAGAAAGTGAAATAAAAAAAGCCGTTAGCTGATAGCCGTTAGCTATTAGCCCGGAAAGAATTAAAGAATAACATTTGTTGTAAGCTGGCTAACAGCTAACAGCTAACAGCTAAAAGCTCAAGATATGATTCAGCAAGAAAGCCGGTTAAATGTAGCGGACAACAGTGGCGCCAAAGAGGTGCTTTGTATCCGTGTACTTGGCAACAGCGGACAGCGTTATGCCGGGATCGGCGATAAGATCGTAGTTACTGTTAAGGATGCATTGCCCCAGGGTGGTATCAAAAAAGGAACTGTTGCTAAAGCAGTAATAGTACGGACCACAAATAAGTTACGTCGTAAAGACGGTTCTTATATCCGTTTCGATGATAATGCAGTGGTGATATTGAGTGCAACAGATGATCCGAGAGGCACAAGGATCTTCGGGCCCGTAGCAAGAGAACTCCGTGATAAAGGTTATATGAAGATCATTTCACTAGCGCCTGAAGTATTGTAAGAGAAAGCCATTAGCTATTAGCCATTAGCTATTAGCTAGAAAAAAATAAATGAAAAGTTCATTGCTATAGGTTGCAGCTAGCAGCTAATAGCTAAAAGCTAAAAGAAAAAATGAAAGCAAGATTTAAACCAAAGTATAATATCCGCAAAGGTGACAACGTAGTGGTTATTACCGGCGATGATAAGGACTTATCAAAACCAAGGGTTGTAAAGCAGGTTTTGGTGGAAGAAGGAAAAGTGCTGATCGAAGGGGTGAATATCATTACCAAACACAGCAAACCATCTGCCCAGAATACCAAAGGTGGCATCATTAAAAAAGAAGCCCCGATCCATATCAGTAATGTGATGCTTTGGGATGCCGCACAAAAATCCGGCGCCAGGATCACCAGGGTGAGAAAAGATGGTAAGACAGAAAGAGTTTTCAAAACAAAAAAATCCCGATAATTATCGGGACAGGGAGGTAAATAATGAGTACAAATAAATATATCCCGAGACTGGCAGACAAGTACAAAAAAGATGTAGTGCCTGCTCTTGTAAAGAAGTTTAGCTATGATTCAGTGATGCAGGCTCCCCGGCTGGAGAAGATCTGCCTGAACCGTGGTGTAAACGGCGCAGTGACCGATAAAAAATTGGTTGATGTCGCCGTGGAAGAACTGACAACCATCGCTGGCCAGAAAGCAATGCCAACGATGTCGAAGAAAGACATCTCGAACTTCAAGTTGCGTAAGAACATGCCGATCGGGGCAAGGGTTACATTGCGTGGCGAAAAGATGTATGAGTTCCTGGATCGTTTGATCGCCGTGGCATTGCCCCGGGTTCGTGACTTCAGGGGTGTGAATGAAAAAGCATTTGACGGTCGTGGTAATTATACATTGGGTGTAACAGAGCAAATCATTTTCCCTGAGATCGATATTGATAAAGTAAATAAGATCACAGGGCTGGATATCACTTTCGTTACAACGGCTCAAACAGATGAAGAAGCATATGAATTGCTGAAAGAGTTGGGAATGCCTTTCAAAAACGCAACAAATAGTTCAAACTAAAAAAAGAATAAATAAATTATGGCTAAAACATCAGTAAAGGCCAGGCAAAGGAAGAGAGAGAGAATGGTGGCCACGCATGCAGTTAAAAGAGCAGAGCTGAAAAAAGCAGGCGACTGGAAAGCTTTGGATGATCTTCCGAAGAATTCATCCCGTGTACGGTTGAAGAATCGTTGCCAGATCACGGGTCGTCCGAGAGGATATGTCCGCTACTTTGGTATTTCCAGGATCGCATTAAGAGACATGGCACTGGATGGCAAGATCCCTGGTTTGAAAAAAGCAAGCTGGTAAGAACGTGAATAGTGAATGGTCAATAGTCAATATTCACCATTGACGATTCACAATTGACAAACAAAATTTAAAATTGATCTAATAAGAATATTATGGTAACAGATCCTATAGCAGATTTCCTGACCAGAATCCGGAATGCACAGATGGCTGGTCATCGTGTGGTTGATATTCCCGCTTCTAATTTGAAAAAGCGGATGACGGAGATTTTGTACAACCAGGGTTATATCCTGAAGTACAAATTCGAGGAAGATAAAAAACAAGGCATTATTAAAATAGCATTGAAATACGATGTTGCAACCAAGCAACCGGCTATTCAAAGCATGGAAAGAGTAAGCAGCCCGGGTTTGCGCCAGTATGCAAAGCCTGCTGAATTCCGCCGTGTGAAGAATGGCCTGGGTGTGGCCATACTGTCAACTTCGAAAGGAGTGATGACGGATAAAGAAGCAAAAGCCCAGAATGTGGGTGGTGAAGTTCTTTGCTATGTGTATTAAAAATCAAAAGGCAAAAGTGAAAAATAAAAAAAATCGACATTTTGCATTTTTACTTTTGACTTTTTAATTATCAGGAATTTAAAGAAGAAAATTAAAAAAGATTTTATGTCTCGAATAGGAAAACAACCGGTAGTGGCTCCAGGCGGTGTTACGATCTCAGTAAGCAAAGAGAATGTAGTTACTGTGAAAGGACCC